>JAHDCN010000025.1:0-7849 GCA_020629815.1 Verrucomicrobiota bacterium | reverse complement strand
TAACCCTGTTCACTCTGGGACTTAACCCTGTTGGGTCCGCCAGGCAGTTGCGGAAAAAAGGGCCAGCGGAACTCCGAAGCAGACGGCCATGACTACCGCGCCCTGCATGGTGGCGTGTTCGCCGGGTAAGGGTCCACCTGTTTCCCGGAAGATGAGAAATCCCAAACCACAAACCAGAATCGCCGCGGATACGAAGATCGATTTTTTGCTCAGAAACGCGCTCAGCGTCAACAGGCCAAGACCGCTGCAGATCGCCCAATAGATGGCAGCATTGACCGGGTCTTCGTAGAAGAACAGGAAAATCGAGCTAAGCACCAACCCAACCAAAAATGGTGGCAGCATCAGCAAAGCGCTGAGGATCATCCGATCAGAAGGCACTGGTTGGCCTTCTTTTTTTGCCTGCCGGAACAGTTGAAAACCGGAAACCAAATCGACTGCGACGGCAACCGCCATCCAGGAAAAAAAGAAGAAGTCGTTGGAGATCGATGCCCCCTGTTTCCAAATCCAGCCAGCGAGAAGAAATGCCAGCAGCGATGCCAGTGCTGCACTCTTCGCCCCGACAGATTGATAAACCCGCCGTCTCGCCCGCAGCTCAGAAAGGGTATTGTCGCGCCCGCTCATGGCGTCTCGACATCCTGCCAATCGCCCTTAAGAACGTAGACCGGCTGCAAGCCAATCAACTCCCGAAGTCGCTCCGCAATGACTTTGCTTTTATCGCAACCCGCACCATCACAATAGACAATCACAGGGTTTCCCATCGCATCTTGCAGAACGGTCTGATTTTGAAACATGAGGTCGGAAAACTCCTGTTCATTGATGAGAACAGCTCCGGCAAGATGCGACTTCTCAAACTCAACCCGGGAGCGGGCATCCACCCAGAGAACCGAGGGAGCAGATGCCTGAATTTCCCGGGCACTTTCTACGGAAATGCTCCACTGAATCTCCGCCGGGTCACTGACTTTGTACCACGCAGGCCTGCGCGGATGGACAAACGCGGATACCGCAGCCAAAACGGCAGCAACTCCAATCAGTATGGCGATATTCTTGATCACTTGACGGAAAAGTAGGCGAGCGGACGGGCATGAGCCTCGATCTCGCAATCGGTTTCGATACGGATCATACCCAAAATCTGCTTGTTGGTGGTTTTCGGAGTGAGATGCAATTCATACAGTCGCCCCTCCTCAATCGTTTTCACTTCACAGGTGACTTCGCTCCTGCCACTGGTCGCGCTCAGCACCCGGATGGGTTTGTCCCGTTTCACCCGGAAGATGGCCTTTTTGGTTTTCGGCTCTTCACCGCGCTCCCAGGTGGTCATGTCTTCTTCAATGACGTAGAGGGGCGGCACATCAAGAGTCACTGTGACAAAGTGATCGACGGCGCCGCTTTCGGAGGTGCCAATAGCAATCAGTTTATCCGCTTCACCACTGATTCGCTCGGTTTCAAAAATGCCGGTGATGGTCTGTGTTTCGCCGGGTTGCACGACGCGATTGGGAATGGTCACCGAAAGACAGGCGCATCTCCCCTTGAGCTTGGTAATCTCAACCGGCTTGTCGCCCTGGTTGGTTACTTGAATAAAGGCGGTTGAGGTTTCCTCTCCGGCATCGATCCGAAGAATCTGCTTAGCCGGGGAAAACTCCAGCGAACCGGCAGTGGACTTTTCCTGCACAATCGTGACGGCCGATTCCGCAGTGGCTGTCTCGTTTTTCGATGACGCGGCTCCAGCTTTTGGGGGAAACCACTGATAGAGAAACAAGTAGATGATTACCCCGGTCACGGAAACGAACAACCAGGAAGGATAGGTAAACCGGGCAAACTTTCGATGCAGTTCGAATTTGCCCCGAATCGCAGCAACCACGAGAGTGATGATCAGCGGCAGGTTTACGATGGCAAGAATGATGTGAGGAATCAGAATCGCGAGGTAAATCTTGCGGGCCAGAGGGTATTCTCGGGGGAAATTTACCTGACCGACCTGATAGTGATAATAGAGGTAGCTGGCGAGGAAAAGAGCCGAGCATACGAGTGCACCGGTCATGACATTGCGGTGCGCCGTTTTCTTCTGCTTTTTGATCAGAATGAAGCCGGTGATCAAGAGAACGGTACTGATCGCATTCAGTATCGCATTCAAGGTAGGCAGGTTCGACGGGTCCATCAGTCTTTGTCCTGTTGTTGCTGGCGCTCGATTTCCGCTTCAGCCTCTTTTCTCTCCTTCTCGATTTCTTCGGCAAAGTCTTTTAAGCGCAGCTCAGGGTCGAGGACCATTTTAATCTCCCGATTCATACGACGAATCTCTCTCATACCAAACTGTGGATTCATTACCGCGTAGTAGCCGCGAACGTTGCCGCCCTCATCAACAAGAACCAGCCTTTGATCATGTCGGTATTTGCCCTCCGTCGCAATCAGGGCAGGGTCGGTATTTTCAACCGGCACCGGAAGAAGGAATTCGGTGCTCATGTATTTCCAGATTTCATCCTGCTCCCCGGTCAGGAACCACCAGTTTGGCTCATCGACTCCTTTGTCTTTGACCCAGGCGTTCATCTTCTCCGGCGTATCATCTTTGGGGTTCAAGCTGATTGAGACGAGATGAAATCGCGGGTCCTTGGAAAACTCTTTGTGCACCGTTTGCATGATCGCAGCCATGCCCAGGCAACCTCCCGGGCAATCGGTATACTGGTAACCGGCAATAAACACTTTCCCCTTTAGCTGCCCGAGATTCACCTGTTTGCCGTCGCGGTTGATCAGCTCGATGTCTTTCTCCAGCTTGGCCTGATAAGGTGGCCGCCAGTTCTCGATCTCGTGATGTCGCCGATTCAGGTAGGACTTGGTCACGAATACAGAACCCAGGATAATGATCGCACAGATACCAATAATCGTGCTCCACCAGAGGGTGAGGCTGAACGGAGCTTTCGCTTCAGAGGTGGTTTCGGTTTGTTCGTCCATTTTTGCGCCAGCGATTATTGCAGAATAATAGAAAAATTCGCACTCGTTTTTTCAGGAATTCCCTGTGTCCCATTACGCTGTCCACGCGAAGTAGGAAACTGCCATTGCCAACGGCAAATACAGCAAGGTGAAGAAGAACAGGCTGCGGGCATCTTTGCGATCCCGGGTTTTGCGAAATTTTACGGCGAGCCAAAGCATGGCCCCCGCTAACAGCCCACCGGCTATCGCAGCCCACCAGTGCATGATCCCGGAAAAGACCAGTCCCACCTGCAGGATCAAAAGACATACGGAAAACAGGACTGCCAACTTCGACGTTCTGGCTCCATCCTCGTCGTCGTTTGACCACATCACAAAGCCACCGCGCTCGTATTCCTCCCGATACATCCAGTTGATCGCGGCAAAGTGCGGCAGCTGCCAAAAGAACAGTAGCCCGAAAAGAAACAGTGTCCCCCAGCTGAGTAGTGACTGATCTCCCGCCGCCCATCCGATCAAAGGAGGAATCGCTCCGGAAACCGCCCCGACAATGGTATTGAAGGTGGAGCGTTTTTTCAGCGGAGTGTAGACAAACAGGTAGGTGAGCAGTGTAGCCCCGGCCAGATAAGCAGCGGTCGCGTTTACCTTCATGCCCAGGTGAATCATGCCGAAGGCGCAAAGCACCCACCCGATCACGAACGCTAAACCACGGGGCATGCGCTGAGCCGCCAAAGGTCGGTCGGACGTTCTCTCCATCACGGCATCGGCATCGATCTCCATCAGTTGATTGAAAACGGCTGCACCGAAAGCGGAGAGAACAGTTCCAAAAACGGTGTGAAACAGGGTCCATCCGGAAAAATCCCCGCCTTTCACCGCAACCAGATAGCCAAATGCCGTGGTGAACACCACCAGAAAGCTCAAACGAGCCTTGGTGAGCATCATAAAATCTTCACGCAGTTGGGAAAAAGCCGACATTTCGAATCAGAGGGGAACCTTCCAACGCCTCTCCGAAAATACAAACGAAACAGACAGCCGACAGGATACTTTCCTCTGCTCACCTCCCCCCTGTTTGCGCGATTGTCGTTCAACGAGTTAGGAAATACAGTCTCCGTTATGAAGCCGCCTCTCCCTGCACTATTTTACGTTGCAGGAATCATAGGCACCTCATTCTCAACCTCTGCTGAAGCGGTCACACCGGAACAGCGGAATTTTTTCGAGAACAAGATTCGACCTGTGCTGGTGAAGCAGTGCTACGAATGCCACTCGATGGAGGCGAAGAAGATCGGCGCGGGGCTGTTGCTGGATTCGCCCGATGCTATGAAAGAAGGCGGCGAATCAGGATCGCCCATCATCGCCGGCAAGCCGGAAGAGAGCCTGCTTCTGACCGCGCTGCGTCACGAGAACGATCTGGAGATGCCGCCGGAGAAACCACTTTCGCCACAAGTCATCGCTGATTTTGTAAAATGGATCAACATGGGCGCGCCGGACCCGCGCAAGCCAAAACCGCTGACTGCGGTTGCCGAGGCAAAGGTGGCGAAAACTTATCCGCCGGGTTCGTTGTGGTCGTTTGAGCCAATTCAAAATCCGGAGCCGCCGGAGGTTGGGCAAAGCGACTGGCCGCGGAGCGACATTGACCGGTTTGTCCACGCAAAGCGGGAGGAAAAAGAATTTTCTCCAGTCAAAGATGCCTCACCGGAAGTACTGGTGCGCCGTCTTTATTTTGATCTCACCGGTTTGGCACCGACCTACGATCAAGTGAATGCGTTTGTCGCCGCTCACGATTCGGATTCGCAGAAAGCTGCAGAGAATCTTGTCGATGAATTGCTGGCGTCGCCTCATTTTGGTGAACGCTGGGGCAGGCATTGGCTCGATGTCGCGCGCTACGGTGAATCGAACGGTAACGATGGCCTGACTCGCAACCCGACCTTTCCTCATGCCTGGCGCTACCGAGACTATGTGATCGATGCGCTGAATCGCGACATCCCTTTCGATCAGTTCATCACCGAGCAGATCGCAGGAGATTTGCTAAAGACAGATTCTCCCGAGGAACGCGACCGGCTGAAAATCGCGACCGGATTTCTCGCCATCGGATCCAAGCCGGCGATGGCGATGAATACCAATTTTGCCATGGACGTAGTGGCTGATCAGATCGACGTGATCGGCTCCGGGATTATCGGACTGAGCGTCGCCTGTGCCCGTTGTCACGATCACAAATTCGACCCGATCCCAACCAAAGACTACTACGCACTGGCCGGGATTTTTCAGAGCTCGAAGACCATGTGGGGACAGGCTGCCCGGATCAAACTAACCGCACCGCAGACTCCGCTGCATGTGTTGGCTACCCATGAAAAAGTGTTGCCTCCCGAGTGGGTGGTCGAATTCGAAAAAGAGGTTCGTGCCAAGTCAAACCAGACACCGGGCAAGTTGCTGAAGGGGACCGAATACGAGCCGGGCACACCTTTGGCTATGGGGGTTCGCGAAGGCGATAAGATTGCCCATGGCAAAATCAATTTGAAAGGCGAATCGAAGAAACTCGGTCAGGTCGTGCCGCGGGGATTTCTCACTTCGTATCCGGGCAATCCGCTCAAAGCCGAACCAATTGGCGACAAGGAAAGTGGACGCCTGCAGTTGGCAAAATGGCTCACTCAACCGGATCATCCACAGACAGCACGCGTGGCAGTGAACCGGATTTGGCAGCACCTGTTTGGTCGTGGCATTGTGAAAACAGCGAACGACTTCGGGGTCTACGGCGAACGTCCTACCCACCCTGAGCTGCTCGACTATTTGGCCACCCGTTATGCAAAGACTCACAAGTGGTCGACCAAGCAAATGATCCGCGAGATCGTTCTTTCCAGGACCTATCAACTCAGCAGTCAGGCCGATGAATCACTGTTGAAATCAGATCCTGAAAATCAATGGCTCGCCCGGCACTCGCGCCGCCGCCTCGATGCCGAGTCGATTCGCGACCGCATTCTTCAGACCAGCGGTCAGCTCAATCCGGAACCCGGGGAAGGCTCTGTGATTCGCCATCTCAACGTGATGGTCAACAACGCTGGCAACCTGCACAAGCCGAGCAACCATCGGAGCATCTACCTCTGTTTTCTGCGCAACTCACCACCTCCCGAGTTGGCTGTATTTGATTTACCGGATGGCGTGAAAGTCGTCGATCAAAGGAACGAATCGGTACTACCTTCTCAGACGCTCTTCCTTCTCAATAGCCCGTTTATCATCGATCAGGCGGCACACTTTGCCGGGCGCTTCGCCAAAAACAAATCGTCGGAGCTCGCGATCCGTTCAGCCTGGCAGCATGCCTTCAGTCGCGATCCGAAGCCAACCGAGCTGGAACAGGCGAGGTATTTTATTGAGTCCTCCGAGGACAAAGAACAAGCGTGGTCGAGTCTTGCTCAAGCCTTGATCGCGACGAGTGAATTTCGATACATTGATTAACCGTTCTGCGTTGAACCAACTACACACTCTCAGCCATGATCCCACAATCCCGCCGCCACATGCTCCAGTCCGCTTCCTGTGGTTTTGGCTATCTCGCTCTCAACGGCTTGCTCGGTCAGCAATCGCTACGCGCCAACCCCGCGAATTTGGCAGCCCGCATCCCACGGATTCCTGCACGGGCGGAGAGGGTAATCTTCCTGTGTATGAGCGGCGGTCCGGCTCAGGTGGATACTTTCGATTACAAACCTCAGACCGGCAAAAAGGAGCATCCCGGATCGGTTTTCGATTTCAATCAGCACGGCGAAAGCGGGCTGTGGATTTCTGAGCTTTTTCCGGAGACGGCAAAACACGCCGACAAACTCTGCCTGCTCAATGGCATGCATTGCGATACCGGCATTCACGCTCAGTCTTTTCTCCAGCTGCACACGGGCGAACGTTTGCGCGAGCGCCCCAGCTTCGGCGCCTGGGTCGGCTATGGCCTCGGCACAGAGAACCAGAATCTCCCCGGTTTCATCAGCCTCAATACGTCGCGTCCATCCGTGTATGGGTCAGCCTTTTTGCCACCTGTCTATCAAGGCACTCCGATCGGAGTGAATGGCGAGGACATGAGCAAGGCAACGCTACCGAACATCGCGGGGAATCACCTGGCGGCTTCTGCCAAGCGCAAGCAGCTCGACTTGATTCAATCGCTCAATGCCGGGCACTTGCTCGAACGCCCGGGCGATCAAAATCTGGAGTCGGTGATTCAGACGATGGAACTCGGTTTCCGGATGCAAACGGAAGCGCCGGGACTCCTCGATCTCAGCACGGAACCAAAGGAAATTTTAGAACGCTACCGGGTCGGCATGGGAACCAAGACACGGATCGGCACCTGCCGCCCGAGTGACTTTGGTCGGCAGTGTTTGCTTGCCCGCCGGTTCGCCGAAGCCGGTGTGCGCTTCATCGAAGTCACTCATGGCAGCTGGGATCAGCACAAGCGTCACCGCGATGACTTGCAAGCCAACTGCGAAATGGTAGACGCGCCGATTGCTGCCCTACTCGAAGACCTCGACAACCGTGGCCTGCTGGATACTACACTCGTTGTCTGGGGCGGAGAATTTGGTCGTCCCGGCCTCAAACCGAATGACAAGAAAAACGAGACCGGCCACAACCCGGCGGGCTTCACTTTCTGGCTCGCGGGCGGAGGGGTAAAACCTGGCTTCGTTTACGGAGCAACGGATCCGACTGGTGCCAGAGCCGTTGAAGGACGCATGCATTTCCGCGATCTGCACGCTACGATCCTGCATGCACTCGGCCTGCCTGCCAATGATCTGACCTATCACCACAATGGTCGCAATCATCGCCTGACCGGTCCTGAGGGCGGTCGGGTGGTTACCGATATTTTCGCTTAGCAGACGCTGCTAAGACCAATTCCCCGGTTAAACCGGTAGAATGGATTTTTTTTACGGCTGGGAAATCAGCGCTACGCGGGTAAAGGCAAAGCGGGCCAGAT
>JAHDCN010000377.1 GCA_020629815.1 Verrucomicrobiota bacterium | reverse complement strand
TGACGCGGATCCCGGAAGCTGTAGGTCGTGTGGCCCACAATCGGGTTGTAATAATCGAGCACATACAAGGCGCCATCCGGGCCAATCATCTGCGCCACCGGTCGAAACATAATGTCGGTTGTTGTCAGCAATTCCTGATCTTCCCCATAAGGCTGAGTCGCCTTCACTCCGGAGCCCTCCTCTTCCAGTTTGTACCAACGGACTCCGTGCCAACCTTTCATCTGATTGGTCGTGTACCAGCCGCGCACCTCTTCGGGGAAATGCTCGGAAAGGAGCAACTCATTGCCACAACTCGGACGCCTGCCCACGGGAGTAAAAGAAACAGTTCCCCGATATTGGATGTATTTCTCATACTTGTCCGGCTTAGGATAAGTGAAGTTACTTGCTGTGTGCGGCACATAGTAATTCATTGCCGGGGACGCATCGGCGAGCAGAGGGCTTCCCCAATCGTCGAACACCACTCCCCACACATTCGACCAGCCGAAACTGGCGTGAACACCGAGACGCTGATTTCGTGGATCATAGCGAAACAAAGCCGCCTCGTGAGCCCGCACCGGACCAAAAGGCGTCTCCACCTGCGTATTCAAAAACAAACCCTGACCAAAATACAATCGCCCATCCGGCCCCCACTGAAATCCGGAGATAAAGTGATGATTATCTTCGGTTCCGAAACCAGACAGCTCGATGGTCTTTTGGTCAGCTTTCCCATCTCCATCCGTATCCGTGAGACGCACAAGGTTCGGCTCGTCGGTGACAAAGGCAGTCCTCCCGCCATCGGTAACAGCGAGCCCCAGTGGAAGATACAGTCCTTCATAAAACACGGTGTGTTTATCCGCTTTGCCGTCCTTGTCGGTATCTTCTAAAATGATCACCGAATCCTTGATTGGAACGCCCGGTTTTGCATGCGGTTGAGTCGGAATATTCCCTACCCACAAACGCCCCTGCGAATCAAAGGTCATTGCAGCTGGACTGCGCAGTGGGAATTCCACCTCGGAGGCATACAGATTGATCTGGTAATCCGGATGCAGTTTGAATTTTTTGACCGCCTCTTCCGGAGGGAGAAGATTCGGCAACGCACCTCCGACCAAGTCAGTCGAGTGCCCTTCGAGTGGCGCTAGCACAAAAAGTAGAATCAAGAGAAATCTCATTACTCTCCTCCTTTCAAGTTCGTCGCCGCTGTGTGAATCTTCCCATCCAGCTCCGCAGTCAGACGATCCCATTCCTCCATCTCCGGCGGAAACGTGAGCACCCCGAAAGGAGTGTTTCTTCGCCCATAAACGTATTCGCCGTTGATCGGACGCCAACGAAAAAAGAACTGCTCGTTCTTCTTTACCACCAGCTTCCGCATTGTCTCAAGTTGAGGGCTCCACCGACGCGTCAAGCCAAGCGCTGCTGTCATCATTTCCGCCACAGCCCGTTGTCCGGATTCGTTCAAGTGAACTCCGTTCGCGGTTAGCTGATCTCCCTTTGCACGTTGGCTGGTCGGGGTGAACAAATCGATGAAGGCCAGGTTATTCGCATCGGCGATCGCCTCAATCTTATCCGTATAGATCTTCAGATTGGCGTTGTTCTTATCCGGATTCGGAAACGGCGCAGGCAGGGCTTCCTGAGCAATCGGCGACACCAGGATCAAGCGAGGAGCGGATTTTCCATTGAACTGTTTCGCCAGTAATCGATCAATAAACAGCTGGTAGTCCTCACCGAATTTCGCCAGGCCCGATTCTCCGGCAAACGATTCATTGAAGCCAAAACAGAGCAGGATCACATCCGGTATCTGTTCGGACAGGTGATCCTCCAGTTCACCGAAATTCAACGGTCGCGGCTGCAGCGCCACTTCATCACCGCTCCAGCCCATGTTGCGCAAGGTCAACTTGCGATCCGGCAGATTCGCCTGCAACAGCGTCTCAAAGTAGCCGAAATATTGCGTCCTTTCTGCAAAGGTATTCCCGAGCAGAACGATGCGTTCGTTTTTGTCTTTTGAGAAAGAAAATGGCTCAGCCCAAGTCGGAAGAGCGCACGAAACAATTCCCAGAATTAGCAAGAGTCGGCACAGCAACATCCGATGAGTGTAGAAAACCCGATTGGGCCGCACAATCACGCAATTCTTTTCGATTCAATGACAGTCATTGAAAGCCTGTAACCCACGTTTATTGCGAATCCGTTTCAAGTAACTGACCGTCGCTTACAGCAATCTTCTTCTTTTTGAGGTTTGTCGTTTGGAGCTTCGTGAAACTACTATCGAATTCAATCTCCCAATGCGAATAAGTAATTTTCATATCATCTGTCACGGTATAACTATAGGGACGCCAGGTGATGTCATCTCCCTTAATCGCAATCCCATGAATTTTTTGATCTTCAGTGAATTTGGCGCGGCTTTTCTGATCCCATGACCATACTGTACCCGCAAGATACTTGACCAATTCCGTTTTATTTTTCGGCAATGGACGTGCGACATGACTCTTTACTGAATTCAGTAATGTTTCTTTTTCTTTTCGCACTTTAATTGCAGCTTCTAAATTCCCCTGCCTAGTGAGTGCGGAAATTTCTTCCCCAAATCGTTTGGCATATTCCACTTTCACCAATTCAACCTTTCGGTTTCGATCGGCATTTCTTTTCGCCTTTTCCCGATCAAAAGTCCCCCGTAGCCTTTGTAAATCTGAAAATTCCGCAAATTCTTTCGGCTGAACAACTGAGATCGAGGCTAACTCTCTATCGATAACTAAGATCTTCTCTAAGTTCCCATCTTTTTTGGCAGCAGCTGACGTTTCCCGTAACCGAAGTTTATATGACTGCTCCAATTGTTCTATAGGCTTTTCCAGCTCGGCTATTTCTTGTTTAAAATCTAACGATATTAAGGAGGGAGTTTCTTGAGCCACTAAGCTCTGAACTACGAAAGCCAAACCTACCAACGCTAGCAAAAACCTCATCGATCATTGAACCACACCTCAATTGCCAATTCAAGCAATGAAACGTAGGCACATCAATACCCAATACCTTCGACTTAATTTCAGCCTTTGTGCCGTTTTAAGCGTAGTTAGTTTAAATTACTCAAAAGCCACACAAAAAAAGCACCCGGCGTTGCCACCGGATGCTTTTGTTAGTTCGTAGATGTAATTCCTAAATTTTAGGAATCCATTTCTGCTTCAGCAGCTGCACCGCGCTCGGCCATGGCTGCCTTGCGGCTCATCTTCACGCGACCGCGCTCGTCGATGCCGA
>JAHDCN010000376.1 GCA_020629815.1 Verrucomicrobiota bacterium | reverse complement strand
GGTTTGCCCATGCCGTGAGCCAGCAGGTAGTTGCCGCCCATTTGGTGATAGTGCTGGGTATCGATCTTCCATCCACCAGTTTTGGCAAAGGCGGATGCTTCAATCAGAACTCCTGATCCTGCCGCAGCGGCCCGGCTATTCATGATGTAGCCGGGAGCGACGGCGGATGTGAATCCAATTCCGCCAATCACACGAAGGAACTGACGGCGACTGGAAGGAACTAGAGTGTCGTTTTTCATACTGGTTTGAAAGGTAGTAAAATCTAATCGCGACGCGCAAGCATTCTTGCTACAGACACACGCCTCTCTGATATCTCCGCTTTGAACCAATATTTAACGCTTATTCTGCAGAAATTTGACCATCTCACCAGTTAAACTGGTAGAATGGATTCTTTTCCGGCAAGGAAATCAGCGCTACGCGGGTAAAGGCAGAAGCAGGCCGGATTGGCCCAACTGCTTTGTTCCTCGCTCGTTACGATGCACGCATCGCGCCTCGCTCACGCCGCGCATTTGGGCCAATCTGGCTCCGCCATTCTACCACTTTCACAGGCGAAATGGTCATACTCAAAGCTCAGTTTTGTGTTTACCGCCGTTCTTTTGCAGTAATTCCCGCACTTCCAATTTCCCCTTTTCCCAGGCTTCCTTATTCACGGTCAAATCGAGAGCACGAGCCACTCCGATCACAATCGACCAATCAGCATAAGTGCTGTCCAACGGCGTAGCCTGATACTGGTTCACCGGGTTAACCTTAGCTCCATGGGCCAATAAAATCGCAACGGTTTCCGGATGTCCCATAAAAGCGGCATGTCCCAGTGCAGTGGAACCATCTGCAGTCCGCCGATTTACTTCCGCACCGGCTTCGATCAGTTGCCTGACGGCTTCCGTATTGCCATTTAGCGAAGCCCAGTTCAACGCTGTCAGTTTCGTTTTCGGTTGCAATTGATCGATCTCCAGTTCGTCCTTGGCAAGAAACCTCGACAGTGCTTCTTCATCGTTATTCTTCGCTGCCGCCCACAGTGTGTCCGACTTGGTTCTTTCCGGCGAATGCATCTTTGCAATTCCCCCTAACAGCATGGCAGCGATCATTCCGATCTGTGCGAGGAAAATTAGAGGACCCAGAATGTAGGACGTGAAGACTGTTTTCAGTCGCACCCAGCGGCCCTCATTTGCCTTCGGCGAAACCAGCCCCATTACCGGATAGAGCAATCGAATCCGACGAATCACGAATTCATACAACAGCCAACACAGCCCCAGGGTAAACAACACATGGAGAAAAAATGTGATTTCCGGTGCGAGCTTCCAGCGATAGATGACATATGAGACCAGCTGCTGGATCGGCATGTGGATGATGTAGATCGGAAAGACCGCCTTGTTCAGGTAGGCGAAGGTTTTCGATGGGCGGTTCAGAAACAGAGAACCGTATCCAAGAAAGGCCAACATCCAAAGACCGGACTCGAATCCGGTGGCGCCATGGCTGGGTCGCAGCAAACCCCAATCCAGTTTACCCATGCGACCGAGGTAAAACAGGAATGCCAGAGGCAGGGCTATGTGGCAAACAAAACGCAGTGAAGACCAGAACTTCTCCCCGGTACTAATCAGGATAAATCCCGCTGCATAGCAGACCAGCCCATACCAAAAGCGCATCGGGAAAAACGCAAAGCCCTCCGGTTGAAACAGCATCGTTTCCAGCATCAACGGCACGGGCAACAGAACCAGTAACCCAAAAGGCATTGTGGCCCGGATGCTGCGAATCAGGAAATTTTCCGGACGCTTCTTGATCCAGAAAACCAACGGCAGCATCAGGATTGTGTAGCTCACTAAATTTTGCAGGAACCAGAGGTGGCCGGGACTGGGGAAATACCGAATCGGATTTCCTTTGTAGAGGGCAAACAGCGCCGGAAAAATCGGGAAAATCACCAGAGCTCCAAAAATCAATGGAGGCACCAACCGGATCATTCGGTCTATGTAGAGCTCCTTTACCGTTCGCCGCCGAAGGACAAAGCCCAGCGCCATACCCGAGATTACGAACAGAACCGGAATGCGCCAGACGTTGAGCAAATCTCCCAGGAACCACCACTCCTCCAGCAACTGGTCGTAGCGGAGAAAGTTCAGAACCTCCGCAAACGGCTGATAGCATACGAAGATGTGATAAAGGATCAGTAGGAACAAAGCGATCACCCGAAGGGCATCGATCTCATAGTGTCGGGTGGCTGACTTGGGCTCCATTCAGAATACTCCGCCCAGCTTGGAGATATTTGGAAAATGAGGAAGGAGAAAAAACAGGCACTTATCGATATGTCACTTCCAAGGTCGGACCAGATGCTTCGGGGTGGCTGTCGCTGGCGAAAGCGTGGACCAGACCGGAGCCTTTGAGCTCTTCTGTTTCACGGGTAATCAACAAAGTAACCGCTCCGGTCCCCTGCTCTCTCAGAAATTTTTCGAGCAAATCAGTTTCAATCTCAAAACTGCCGCGCTCCTGACTTCGGGGCACGTCGAAATGGCCGAGTGGTTTGGCTGCCTTCGGGTTCGGTGCATCTTCCCAGCTCAGGTTGGACTGCCAATCAATCGGAAGTTCTCCCGGCAGACCGGAAACCTGAAAGCGGTTCATTTTTGCCAATCGAGTTACATGCCCAAGCCCACAAGGTACCAAATTGAGACGAAGGCGAATCGTTTCCAGTTTCTCCCAGTCAATGGAATCCAGCTGAAAAGAAACAAACGCCCGCCTCTCATAGGGGCGGTTGCCTCCGTCGAGCTTCACCATCAGGAAATCGGGGTGCAGGTATTGGAATTGATCATTGCGTACGATCGAGGTCGTCTTTCCCAGCGAGGTAATGCGCACCACCTCACGCGGGGAGTCGAGGGTTCCCTCGTCGAGCGGACCATTCAGCTTTTTGATCCGGCCATTGTTCATCAAGGCCGCCTGATTCTCGAACAGGTGCACCGGTTCCTCTCCGGAGGAATGCAGCGCGATTTCGCCATCCAGAACTTCGAAGGATGATTCCTCTCCACCGGGGCCAACCGAAACAGCAAACGAAGTGCCGTGATCGACCGCATAGCCGTCCGGTGTATCCAGAACAAATCCGTGTGCCGATTCAGGCACCTCAACGATCGCCCGTCCGGAAAAAAGTCGACCGCGCATAGAGGTTTCCAACTCTATCTCGGCGGGAGCTTCCAGGGTAAGTTCTGCTCCTGATTGAAAACGAATCGTCGCGAGCCCCGA
>JAHDCN010000375.1 GCA_020629815.1 Verrucomicrobiota bacterium | reverse complement strand
TCTTCGGGATGCCGCCCCCCTTCGCCATTGGTCATATGATGACGATGAAATCCCGTTGCCAGGATTTGCTCCGGAGTGGCATCGGGCAGCAGATCGCCGGCAAACTGCTCGACTGTGAACTGATCGAAAGGCATGTTTTTGTTAAAGGCATCCACAACCCAGTCCCGCCACGGCCAATTGTTGCGCGTCGCGTCCTGCTGATAGCCATCTGTATCCGAGTAACGGGCCGCATCCAGCCACCACATCGCCATTCGCTCTCCATGATGAGGGGATTTGAGCTTTTGATCGATCACCGTTTCCCAATCGTTGTCAGCATTGACCTCATCCGGTGTTGGCGGAAGCCCGGTAAGATCGAAAGACAGCCGACGAAGCAAAGTGGACTTTTCTGCCTTCGGAGAAGGGTCAATTTTCTCCTTCGCCAGTTTTGCACGAACAAAGGCATCAATGGGATGATTGGCTCCTGCCGGAACGGTCGGCTTCTCCGGTTTTTCAAAGGCCCAGTGTTTTCCCCATGGGGCCCCCTGCTCGATCCAACGCTGAATCACGTTGCGCTCCGACTGGGACAGCGGCTTTCGATGCGAATCGGGCGGTGGCATCAGCTCGTCGGGATCAGAAGAAATGATTCGCTGCCACAGTTCGCTGTCAGTGAGAGAACCTGCGGTGAGGATACCTTTCTTCTTTGCACCCTCTTCCAGATCGAGACGAAGCTTGGCTTTGCGGTGACTTGGGTCGGGACCGTGGCAATGAAAGCAGCGATCAGAAAGAATCGGCAGGACCTCTGTGCTGAAATTTACTTCCTCCTCTGCGGTTGCGAATACGGTCCACAGCAGCAGGAGAGAAAACAGCAGGCATCTTCGAGTCATGAGCCAATACCCTAACGGAAGCCCGCTTTTTCGCTTGTAGACCTTGATGATAATTTTGGTATGTTTTGACCATGACTTCCGAGCCGAGATTTCACTACGACCCGGCATTTTTTGCCAGGAATCCAATGGCTCTCGCATTGGTCAGCCTGTTTGATCAGGTGCCGGGCGTAATCTTTTATGCGAAAGACCGGGACAGCCGGTTTGTTGCTGCTAATGCCGCCATGTTGGCCGCAAAAAATCTCACCGACCCTTCGGATTTTCTGGGTTTAACTGATCGCGATTTTCACCCGGCTCCACTTGCTGAAGCTTATCTAGCGGAAGACTTCGCGGTGATGGAATCCGGAGAAGCGCTGCCTAATCAAGTTTGGTTCGTCCTGGATGCCTCCGGTCGTCCGGGTTGGTTCAATTCCAGTAAAGTGCCGTTGCGCAATGAGTCTGGTCAGGTCTGCGGAATTGCCGGAATCCGCTACGGAATCGAAACATCCGAAGAGAAGCAAATTCAATTCCAGGCCCTGGCTCCGGTGATCCAGCATCTTGAGGAAAACTTTGCGGAAAAAATTTCGATGAAACAGATGGCGAAACTGGCAGGTTTGTCATCTACCCATTTCAATCGGCGCTTTCGCAAAATGATCGGCATGTCACCAACCCGGTTTTTGCACTCTCTCCGGATCGAATACGCCCGGCAACTTCTCGCGCGTTCCGATCGTCCGGTCGGGGAAATCTCACTGGAAACCGGATACCATGACCAGAGTCATTTCACTCGTCACTTTCGTAAACTGGCCGGAATGACGCCGCGAATGTATCGAAGCAGTTTTCGAAACTAAACCAAATCGACAATCGAGCCAAAGTCGGCATCGAACAGGCGCTTATAAGTTCGGCTGGCAACTCCGTCCGTCATTCGCGCAAGCGAATCGCACACCAGCCGTGCGCGCTCTGATTCCGATTCGCTTTCGAAAATCCGCTGCTCTTCCTCTTCAGAAAGGAGCCGGAAATGATTCGGTCCGGGTTTTTCCTTCGCAATGTACTGTTCTGCATACACCTCAAAAAGGCGGGTCAAAATGAAGTCTGATTTCCTGTCCAGCTGTTGTAACTCCTGGCTCCGAAAAACCAATTCAAAGGACATCTTCTTAAACAGCGAACAAACAGCTTCCACCTTTTCATCGATCTCCAAACGGTAGGCATGCCGATTCGTATCCGATTGCAAAAAGTGGTCACTTCCAGCGAGTTTCTTGAGACTGGCTCCAGCGATAAACTCACCAATTCTAATTCCGATGATCGGTTCAATCCGATCCCGGCGAATCGCACGAAGCAATTCTTCCACGTGCTCTGCTTGAGTCTGGCTCAATTCCTGGCGAGCAGCCCAGCGCTCCAGTTTCCGCAAGGAAATGAATCCTGCGTGCACGCCATCAGCGATATCATTTAGTGAGTAGGCTGTGTCATCGGCCCAATCCATGATCTGGCATTCAATCGACTTGAAACCGTTGCGAGTCTTTCCGGGTTTTAGTTCTTCCGGAAAAGATTGTTGATCACAGACAAAGCTGAGCCATGGGGCCTGTTCTTGGTAAAGGAAGTGATTCTTTTGATTCTCGACTTCGCCAAAAAGAGTCTTGTATTTAAGCACACCATCGACAAACGCACGGCTGGGGTCCATTCCGCGACCTGTGCCAAAGATAGTTTGCGTCAGGATGCGCAGCGTTTGGGCGTTGCCCTCGAACCCACCAAAAGGTTTCATCAAGCGATGCAACGTCCGCTCACCTGTATGCCCAAAAGGAGGATGACCAATATCATGAGCCAGGCACGAAGCTTCGACCAGATCAGGATCGATGAAAAAATCGGGCCCGAGCTCGGGCGAAGTCTCTTTGAGCCGGTGACAGATACTTCGTCCTATCTGCGCAACCTCGATCGAATGAGTCAGGCGAGTTCGATAGAAGTCATATTCACCGGAGAAAAACACCTGAGTCTTGTTTTGCAGACGTCGAAACGCCGAAGTGTGAATAATCCGGTCGCGATCAATTTGAAAGGGCGTACGGTATTCTTCCGCAACAGCTCGCGTATTTTCGCTATTGCGCTGCCAGTCGAATTCCCGGTAAAACTGATTCTGCATTCGGTGCACGGAATTCTAAAACGGACCTTGCGAAAAGCCATTGCGAATTCCGATTTCGCAAAACGATGCTTGCCCTGATTTGAATCTCGATAGATAACTGTTGCACCCCTCTCTTGTCTTTCGCGAGCAATTATGTCGGAGCGCTATGAAATAAAAGGAAGAATCGGAAGGGGAGGTATTGGTGCCGTTTACCATGCCTTCGATACGGTCATGAAAAGAGAAGTGGCCATTAAAAGGCTGCTTCCTCTGGAAAA
>JAHDCN010000374.1 GCA_020629815.1 Verrucomicrobiota bacterium | reverse complement strand
AGTTGTAAACGGTAGCCAGCGAAATGGATGGCATGCGCTCCTTGGCCCGGTCAAATACCTCGGATGCGGTAGGGTGATCGCGCGGTTCATCAACCAGCACATCATAAACGATCTTCCGCTGCTTGGTCATGCGTAGACCATGCGGATAATCCTCTGAAATGTGCTCTTCTTTTGACGTATTTGCCATCAGTCGGTGACGATACGCCTTTGATACGGGCAAAGGATGCGAAATCAAGAACTATTCTTAGAATAATTCTAAAAAGAGCCTATTAACGAGCATTTCTGTCGTTTAAGCAGGGAGAATTGCAAGTCGCAGTTCCCAAAATCTGTTTGGAAAAGCAAAATTACAAAAAGGGCTTCAGTTGACATCTTCCGAAGAAATAGAGTTCAATACTGGAGGACACAAATATGCCTCATCACATCATCGTAGAAATCCCCGATGAAGAACCGGTGCACTATGTTTTGCAGTCCAATCGCATTGGTGTAGGGCGAAACGCCGACAATCAGGTTCAGCTCGACAGCGAAAGAATCTCCGGAAGCCACCTCGAGTTGACCATTTCCGACAGTGGCGCCTGCTGGGTCGAGGATTTGGATTCTGCAAATGGCACGCTCATCAACGGTATTCCGCTGGAAGGAAGCCTCCAGCTTAGCGACGGTGATCGGCTGCTACTGGGCAACGTAATTGCACTGCACTATTTCGTTCCGAATTCCGATCAGGATGAACCATGCTCGTTTCTGAAAGAAGTGAATGACGAACAACTAACAAGTGATCTGGTTGCCCTGCAGACCAAACGCCGCGACATGCAGTCACAGGTGAACATTCTCAACAACCAATACGAAGCGAAACTCCGTCAGTTTCGTCTTTTGGTGACCACCATAGAGAAGTTGAAATCCTCAATGGGGAATTCTGATGGACCGGACCCGGCTGTGTTGGATGAAGCTAGGGAGAAACTGGCGAAAGAAGGGATCCGTGTGGAGCGACACGACCTGGACATCGATGCACAAAAGTCGTAGTTGCCGGATAGGGTGCAATTCTCCTAACCCGTCTTGCCACCGAACTGTTTGCGATATTTCAGCGGAGTCATTCCCATCCGGGTTCGAAACTGAGCCGTGAAAGCACTCTGATCGCAATAGCCCAGTTCCACTGCGAGAGTGCTGAGCGGTGTGTTTGAGCGCTGCAAAATTCGGCAGGCCTGTTGAATCCGGGAACGGCCAAGAAACTGTTTCGGCGTCAGACCGGTTACCTCCTTGAAGCGACGGTCAAAATGACGGTGTGACATTCCCAGCTGCGCAGCGAACTCCGAGATCGACTCAATTTCGCCTGGGTGTTCCAGCATGGCTTCAACGGCACGAGCTATCGCTGAGTCGCCCGAGCCTAGTCCAAGTTTCTGGTCATAGCGCTCCACGGTCCCCATGATTCCCACCGGCGCACCCTTCCGATTGCGAACTGCCATCTTGTTGGTCAGAAACCAGTCGGGCAATCCGTGCCGGTTCAGGAAAAGTTCCACCATCCGCAGCATCTCCTGACCGGTTCGCATTACCTGCTCGTCATCACGACGAAACTTGCCAGCCAGCGGACGCGGGAAAAGTTCGAAATCATCTTTGCCAATAATCTCGTCCTCGCTCGTAAAGCCAAGCCGCGAATAAAAATTCGCGTTGGCAGAAACAATCTGAAAGTCGGAGTTTTTCAGAAAAAAGGAAATGCCTTCGAGGTGGTCGAACAGGTGAAGGAAATCGCGACTATCGTCGGATTGCTTCAGAAACTGTGATGTCAGGGCATTTTCCATTTGGCTAGATTTTAATAAAAAGAGTCTAAGCCGCTCTAGAATCAAATCCCGATTTCCGGTATCCCTTTTGTATGTCAAAAATCGATCATCCTCGTATCGCCATTATCGGCCTGGGCTTCGGAGCGGAATTCATTCCCATCTATCAGAGACATCCCAATGCAGAGATCGTGGCCATCTGCCAGCGAAACGAAGAATCACTGAAGGAGATTGGCGACCAGTTCGGAATCGAAAAATGCTACACCGATTACGACGAGCTACTGAAGGATCCGGACATCGATGCAGTGCACATTAACACCCCAATTCCCCATCACGCGGAAGCTACCCTCGCCGCGCTGCGGGCAGGCAAGCATGTCGCCTGCACCGTGCCGATGGCGACATCTGTCGAAGACTGCAAGGCGATTGTTGAGCTGTGTGCCGAAACCGGCCTGGAATACATGATGATGGAAACCGTGGTCTACGCCCGGGAGTTTCTCTACATGAAGGAGCTCTACGACTCCGGCGAACTGGGCAAACTCCAGTTCCTGAAAGCCAGTCATCAGCAAGACATGGATGGCTGGCCCGGATACTGGCCGGGGCTGCCACCGATGCACTACGCTACCCACTGTGTAGGCCCGGTCCTCGGTTTGGGTCGGCACGAAGCAGAATTCGTCAGTTGTTTCCCCAGTGGGACAATTCGCGAGGAGATGCACGATTGCTACGACTCTCCGTTTGCGGTCGAAACCACGCACATCCGTTTCAAAGACAGCGATCTCAGTGCTCAGGTGTACCGATCCTTGTTTGATGTAGCCCGACAGTATCGCGAGAGCTTCGAAGTTTATGGATCACAAAAAGCAGTTGAGTGGCCGCTCATCGAACACGAACCGCTGGTCGTTCACACTGCCAAAAAACCGGAGCCGGAAATTCCGGAAGAAGTGAAGTGCCCGGATTATGCCCACCTATTGCCGGAAGAAATTGCACCGTTCACGACGGGTGGAGTCTACAGCAACGAAGACGGCGAGGAACACCTCAGCTTTACTCAGGGAGCTGGCCACGGCGGATCCCACCCACACCTGGTACACCAGTTCGTTGAACTGTTGCGAGGCAGTGGTGAAGGCTACCCGAACGCAGTGCAGTCAGCGAATATCACCCTGACTGGAATTCTGGCACATGAGTCGGCACTGAAGAATGGCGAACGCATTCATCTGCCGGAGTGGAGTCTCAGTTCCTGATTTTCAGAAAACCTCCTGACCTAACCCTGTTGGGTCACTGACCATACCCTGTTTACTCATGAAAAAGCTCACGATAGGCATGATGATTTTACTCTTGAGTGAAGCCGGCATAGCTCAGACTAAACCCGTCGCCATCCCGGAACTCAATGAAGCCCGCCAAATGCGGGAGTCCTCGATGGACAGTCGCAAGTCACTCAACCTGCTCGCGGCCAGTCTGGCGAAAACCG
>JAHDCN010000373.1 GCA_020629815.1 Verrucomicrobiota bacterium | reverse complement strand
ATATCGATCTCGCGGTGAGCCACATTCAGGTCGCCAGCGAAAATGACTGGCTTCTTTTGGTCCAGTTCCACCATTCGGGCTAAAAAATCGGCATCCCACTGCTGTCGGTAAGGGAGACGGCGCAGCTCATTTTGAGAATTTGGCGTATAAACCGTGGCCAAGTGAAAGTCGCTGTATTCTAAAATAAGAACACGGCCTTCCTTGTCGTGCTCTTCGATTCCGAGGCCCAGCTCCACGCTTTCGACGGGAGTTCGGGTAAAAGCTGCGACTCCGGAATAGCCTTTTTTCTCGGCGTGATTCCAGTGCACTTCGTAGTCGCTTTCGGAAAATGGCAGGTCAACCTGCTCCCGCTCGGCTTTGACCTCCTGCAGCAGAACAACATCCGGCTGATACTCCTCCAGATAGTTGGCGAATCCCTTTTTTAGAGCGGCTCGTATGCCGTTAACATTCCAACTGTGAATTTTCATAGATGTGCGGGTGAGGGAGGAAAAATGAGGGAATTACGCATCGCGCAAATCTCTCCAACTAACATGTTTACGAACCATTGCAATGCGGCTATTTTCGCGCCCCTTATTTTTGCGATTTTTTCTGAACAAATCGCGCAGGGTATTCCGCTTTAATCGCTAATCCAGAAATTTGGTTTCTACACTTATGATCGAAGTCGAAAATCTTCACAAGCATTTCGGAGCCAAGGTGGCTGTGGACGGAGTGTCGTTCACGGTGAAAAAAGGAGAAGTCCTTGGCTTTCTCGGGCCCAACGGCGCCGGCAAATCAACCACCATGCGAATGGTGACGGGTTTCCTGCCGCCGACTCAGGGCAAAGTAACTATCGGCGGTGCTGACATCGTCGATGATGAACTCGATGCGAAGCGCAAAATCGGCTACCTGCCGGAAGCTGCGCCGCTCTATTCGGACATGACCGTCGAGGGTTTCCTGCGCTTTTGCGCGGAGATGCGTGGCGTAGCTGCCGCTGACCTCGACAAAGCAGTCGATAAGGCCATCGAAACGACCTTCCTGGAAAAAGTCCGCCACCAGAGTGTGGATACGCTTTCCAAAGGTTTCCGTCACCGGACCTGCCTGGCGCAGTCGATCATTCACGATCCGGAAGTGCTGATTCTCGATGAGCCGACCGATGGTCTCGACCCGAACCAGAAACACGAAGTGCGCGCCCTGATCCGCCGCATGGGTAAGGAAAAAGCGATCATTTTCTCCACCCACATTTTGGAAGAGGTGGAAGCTGCCTGTACCCGGGCGATCATCATTGACCGCGGCACTGTGATTGCCGACGGCACGCCGGAAGAGCTGAAAGGCCGCTCCAAAGGCGCCGGTTCCGTTACGCTGAAAGCGACCGGACTGGCCGGTTCCGGAATCCTTTCCGAGCTGGAAAAACTTTCCGAAGTCAAAGAAGTCGATCAGGTCGAATCGGATGACGACGGTATTTCCGCCCGCGTGATTCCTGCCAAAGGAAAAGGCGGCGAGTTGGCCGGAGCAGTTTCTCAACTGTGCCGGGAGAAAAAGCTGAACATCGAAGAGCTGCGGGTCGAAGAAGGCCGTCTCGATGAGTTGTTCCGTGAAATCACCAAATCCGACAACGAGTAGACCGGATAATCACCCGAACGAAAATTTAGATTTTATCTTTCAATGGATGCTTTGATTACTCTTATTCTCGAGTTCGCGATTCCGGCCGTGATTATTGCCGCCGTTTTCATCGCGATCGTGATGTTTGTGCTGCCTCGCGAGGTGCGCACCATTTTTAAACGTGAGCTGAAAGCCTATTTCACCTCACCGATTGCCTACGTGTTGTTTGTCGTTTTCCTCGGCATTTCAAACACGATTTCCTTTTTCTTCACCGGAGTTTTGGAAGGTGGCGAGGCGGATTTGTATATGCCGTATTTCCAATACCTGCCCTGGTATTTGGTGTTGATTGCGCCGGCTGTTGGTATGCGTCTTTGGTCTGAAGAGCAGCGCCTTGGCACGATGGAACTGGTCCTGACGATGCCGCTCGCTCCCTGGCATGCGATCCTCGGCAAGTTCCTGGCAGCAGCCGTGGTGTTGTTTGCGATGCTGGTGCTTTCGTTCCCGATTGTCTGGACGATCAACTACCTCGGTGATCCGGATAACGGAGTGATTATGTCAGGCTTCGTGGCCACTTTCCTGGTCGCACTTTGCTTCCTGGCGGTGACCTGCGTGGTTTCTGCGCTGACCCGGAGCCAACTGGTTGCCCTGCTGGTTTCCGTGTTTATCTGCATGATTCTCTGGCTCGGCGGTTTGCCGCACGTTTCCGAGTTCCTGATGAACATGAAGGGCGGATGGATCATTTTCTGGCCGCTGCTCAAGTTGATCAACGTTCTCGGCGTCATGCCTCACTTTACGGAACTCGCCAAGGGTATGCTTGGCTTCCGCGACATTGTCTTTTTCCTTTCCTTTATTGCGTTCTGCCTGTTCGCGACCTCGATCGTGATTCGTCTGAAACGCGCCTAACCTACTGAACTTTTTCCTGAAAATTACCCATTTGAGAACTCATGAGTGATTCGAAAGAAACCCAAACGATCTCCAAGTCCAGCCGTGTTCCGATGGCAATCATCGGACTGGTTGTGGTCTTCCTCATTGCCCTGCTGGTTAACTACGTTGTCGGTATTTTCGGCGGCCACGCTGACCTGACAGAAAACAAAGTATTCACGCTCTCCGACGGAACTAAGAGCATCCTCGAGCGCCTCGACACTCCGGTGACGATTCGCTACTACGTGACAGATGATCGCCAGGTGATGAGCCCGGGCGAGCGCTCTTACGCGCGCCGTGTGGAGGATTTGCTGAATCAATACGTGCGCCGCGCACCTTCCCGCGAAATCGAAGTTCCCAACGCCTCCGGCGACGGCTTCGAAACGAAGAAGGTGAAAATGCTGACGGTGAAAAAGCTCAATCCCGAGCCGAACACCGATGCAGAGGATGGTGCCATGATCGACGGCCTCCAGCCTGGCCTGTCGCGCGAAACCAACAACGAGCTCTACTTCGGTATGGCCATTGAGTGCATCGATGCCAAGGAGACCATTCCATTCATTCCCGCTCGTGAAGAAACACTGCTCGAGTATGACCTGTCCCGTGCGATTTCCAATGTGCACGGTGGCAAAGCCAAGAAAGTGGCCATCATGTCGAGCATGAAAGTCGGCGGGGGTATGACTCCTGGAAACTTTCAGGCCCCACCGAAACCAGCCTGGATTTTCTT
>JAHDCN010000024.1:13192-19968 GCA_020629815.1 Verrucomicrobiota bacterium | reverse complement strand
CCGGGCTGGTTGGTATTAACATCTACAGTAGGAACTGGATCAACCGCAGGATCTGGAGCCGGCCCGGGCGTTGCAGAAAACAAGACACGGGGCTCGAGGGCCTCCATTTGCAGTGCTCGTTGCTCGGCCCGACGCTCGCCTCGTTTGCGAAACAATTGGTCAAACCATTGGCGCTGTGCGCGCATACGAGATCGCTGAAAGTACCAGTCACGACGACGGTACACAGAAGTGCTTTTCGGAGTTGTCATGGGAGAATAGGGAATTTGCGAAGAGTTTTCTTAGCTATGATGCAAAATGGCCAAGAACATTGCAATCATAAAATACGAAACTTTTAGAAATTATAAAGCAATATGATCCCGGTGACGCCCTCACGACAAAATATCAAGACCCGTTCATTATAAGCAGGTTATTAAACTCCAACTCCGCTAGAAACATAATCGGTAGCTCAGAATTCTATTTTTCCTCATAAAAAAGACCCAACAGGGTTAGGTCATTGACCATACCCTGTTGGGTCCTTACGGAAGATCGGCCTCCGAATGCCGATCACCCTATTTGAAGAATTGTTTTTAGTTCTGCAAAACGCCACCGATACCCGATTGACAGTGGAACTCGTGATTCGCCAGTCGCCAATCGGAATTCTCGTGACTCTTGGTATTGCCGTCTTGTGAAGACATGCCATGCACTTCCACTCCACTCAGGCGGCGAGCCAACACATCGCCGGCACCCATCTCCTCGACCTGAGCGTGAGTCGGGCTGATCGCTGGAGCAAAGTATGTTCTCAAATTGTAACCATGGCTGTCATTTCCGAGATTCCAGGTCGGAGGAGTCTGTTCAATAACGACCATATGAGGTTCATCCATCAGCACCAATCCGGGGAAGGTGGCGAGCCAGTTTCCGCCGACATCAGCAACGACAGTCTGGTCACCGTTTGGCAGTGGAGCGCCGGTATCACCCAGAATTCGGATGCGCAAAACCGTTCCAGGATCAACTAGACCGGAGTATATCGGCATCAAAGTCAAAATCGGCCCGTCTTCATCTTCTGATTCCTCATCAAATCCAGTATCTAACAAACGGAATCCCTGCAAAATGTTGGAACCGCCAAAGAATGGATTTACTTCCAGTGTATCAATGTCGAAATCATCATTATCAGTGAGATCGGGCTCAGCATCAGTAGTACCAATCGACACCAAATTGACGATTTCGTATTCGCCACCCGGTAAGTCTGGATTGACAGTGACATTCATCACCACCTGGCCAATATCCCCGGGATTCAATGTTCCTACATTGATCACAACCATCGTGGACCCATCCGATAGCGTAGTGATGACCGGCGTCACGGTGATGACGCTGCCATTGACAGTAACTGTCACAGAATTGTAGATTAGCTCAGGAGGCAGAATATCTGTAATTACGGTATTCTGCGCGATTCCCGTAGGGGTCACTCCGTCATCGTGAAGTTCCTGCGCACCGAAGTTCAGAGTGTAGTCATATACTTCTCCGGTCTCCCTAACTTGCACACCATCATTCTTGGTAATGAAAAGATCCGGCGCACGCACGATATCCACATCCTGATCCTGGTTGTCGGTCTCATCCGGTTCATCGAAATCGTTATCAATAGACACCTTGTTAAGGATGTCAGCCGATACACCGCCTTGAAGAATATCAGTCTTCGCGGTCACGTTCATGATTACCTGCCCAACAGAGCCAGGCTCCAGATCGCCAACATTGAAGGAAATACTGGTCGCGCCATTTGGCAGTGTCGTAATCGTAGGAACAACAGAAATACTCACTCCGTCCACAGTGACCGTCAGGGAATTGAAGGTTAGCTCCGGCGGAAGGATATCGGTGATAACCGTATTCACCGAACCACCGGTGGGAGTAACTCCGTCGTCGTGTAGTAACTGATTCCCAAAATCCAATACATAGTCGTAGACCTCTCCCTGAGTGCGCTCCTGCACTCCGTTGTTTTTCAAGATAAACAGATCAGGCCGTGCACTCAACACATCGACATCCTGATCCTGATTATCTTCCGGAGTCGGGTCAGGCAGATCATTTTCAATCGAGACATTATTGATGATTTGATAGTCCCCGGAAGGCAGATTCGCATTTACCTGAGTGTTTAGATTTATCACCTCGGTGTAGCCAGCCGGAAACGTTCCGTCGTTCGCAGGCCCTAACATGTAGAACTCGATTTGAGTGAAACCACCCGGAAGGTTCGTCAAAACATACTCACCCGGTTGCGGAGCAGCGGGGTTGGCCGCTGCGGTATAGCCGGGTGCGCTGACAAAGTTTAACTCAGGAGGCAGCGTATCGGTTACTTTCACGTTGAAGGCATCGCCTACAGGTTCACCAAGTCCCGAGAGGCGGGCTTCGGTGTGTACGGCTTTTGCTGTTGCAGTCAGCGTATAGCTGTAAAGCTCACCGACAGTCCTCGTTTGCACCCCATCATTCTTCGTTACCGTAAGGTCCGGAGTGATGATCGCCAAATCCTCGGCATCCGTATCGACTCTCTCACGTGGCTCCGGGTTATTCTCCATACCGGGAGGCATTGGAAGTGGGGAAATCTCCGGCACACTGTAATAGGTAATTGCTGCCTCATTTCTGATATCATTACCAATGACATCGTAATCATTGACCGCCGTGCTGGCATCCGTCGCCGGATTGATCATCACATCATACTGGATCGTGATAGATTCTCCCAACTCAAGATAATCGAAATTCAGGTTGATCGTATTATTCGCAAAATCGCCGAGAAAACCTCCGGTATTGAAAGCAAACCCAGCACCTTGCTCCGTGTTATTCTCTCCCGCCACACGCTGGTAGTGAACTCCGTCACCAGGTGCCGGGGTTGTCGCCATAGCTCCATTTAGGACCAGTGTCGTTGGTGCCCCACCAAAAATGTTCGCTGGTGCAGACGTAATCCGGAGGTTTTCCAGAGTCGCATCAGTCAAAGGTAAGCCACTGGCTGAAAGATTCTGATAAAGCACATCATGGAAATTGATGTTATGCGCTCCGGCAGTGGAACCCGGCAAATGTCCGATGGTGATCTCATACGTGACCAACTCACCGAAACTGGCGTAATCAGTCGCGTAAGGAAGCCCTGTGTTTGGATCAATTGCCCCTTCCGGGTGAGAAACAGTTACGATGTCTTTGTTCAAATTGAGCAGTGGCTCAACAATATCGATATTGACCTCGGTGTAAGAGTTCTCATTGCCATCGCCCTGATTTCCATTCCACTGATCTTCGAACCACTGATCGAATCTGATGCGAGCATCGTTATTACGCACATCGCCATCTGAGTTTGCTGTTTCCGCCGCTGGATTCCAATCGGCTGTGCCGCTTGGCCCGGCTGTTGCATCCTGGCCACCATTGTCATTCGAATAAGGGTTGTAAGCGACGTCGTTGGTCACCCGAGCCCGGATTTCGATCATGAAGGTGTCGTCCTGACGACCATCGAAAGTGTTACTATCCTGAATACCCGGAGTGGTGTCATTGTTTGGTCCTCCACTCGGAAGGTTCACCAAATCACCGAAGTTAAATGTCAAAGTCCCGGTATCTCCTTGAGCCGGTCCCGTACCAATCACAGGAGTCGCGCCACCATACTGATAAGCCGCATCAAGCGCACCGGCAGGCCCCATCATAAAAGGAGTCTCCCTCCATTGGGGAATTCCGCTGCTATTATTGACATTGTTGGCCATAGCGTGCAGCTCAGCTACGCTGTAGGGTGAATAGCCTCCGGGCACGGCTCCTGCGTGCAGGTAAGCAGCAGTGCCGATATCAGCTGCTCCGGTAATGATCCGTGCATCAACAAATTCCAATCCGGCAGGAAGAAAGTCCTGCACACGGAAATTTTCGGCGGTTCCCTCGGGCACATGCACCATTAAACCGTAGATCACTTCCTCACCAATTGTCGCATCGTAGCCACCATTGAAGCGCTCGGTATTCGTGCCGTTATTACCGGCAGTTGGCCCATTGGTCCAGGTGTTTTCCACATTGTGTTGATCACCCGCAACGGATCCAGCACCAGTCTCAGGTCGGTCGCTGGTAATGAAGCCTTTATTGATGCGAGGCGAACGCCCACGCACTTCAGCGTCTTCATATTTGGCTTCGTGATCAGTAGATTGATCTCCAGCTACGAAGCGTCCATCCCCATTATTGTCGGTGTAGGTAATCTTTGAAACGACGCCGTCTTCATTTACATCGAGGTAATCATCTAATCCACCCTCGATAACACCACCACCATGGTATCCAGAAAACCCCTCAAGAATTGCCTCGTTTGTATGGCGATCTTGAATCTCCCAGGCATCCTTGACCTCGACATCATATTTGATAAAAAGAATATTTTTACCCGTCGGATTGTCGGCGAAATCGGAGCTATTACCGCCGGTACGCCCTCGATCGAGTCCACCTTTCGTATTAGTGCTGTTGGTAATGGAACCGTCCGCTGCAAAGCCCTGTGAGTTAGCCGCATCAAATAACTCTAGACTGAAAAATTGGGGGCCCGATGGTGTAAAAGTCACCGTGTAGTCATCACCATACATCAACTCTGTGCCATCTCCCAGGAACACTCGAAAGTTTAGCTCATCAATCATCTGAGCATCCGTCAGACCCGCTGTTGCCACGCCTCCAACCAACTCAAAATCCGAATTATCAAAGGAGGTCACTCCAAAATGGCGATTGGGGTTATCCACCTCGCCATCAACAATCTGATCTCCGATCACAATATCGTGCGCCGTTCCTGCACCAACGTTCTCAACTACAATACCGAAAGTCAGGATATCACCGGCATCCACATCGCGAATATCCGAATTGAATGCGCGGTGCCAACTGTCCTGCTCCCCTTCACTTCGAATCCCATTGGTTCCCGTATCATGAAGGACGTCCGAAGTGATTGCTGAACCGCCATCCCAGGCACCATTGCCGATATTGGCACCGCCGAATGGGTTCACCGCAGGAGTGGTAGTTGGGTCTGTAACATCATGGTTGGGGTGTCCCCAGGCACGCCACGCATCTTGCGGGCTCTGATTTTGAGCACCAAAATGGCCACCGCCGCCACCATCTCCAAACTCATCAAAATTTCCGTGAACACCGTCCCACTGGCCATTGCCCTGATTGTTACTTTGGGAGGAAACTCCAATCACACCTTTCACCATCTGAATCTCCGGAGCGGCGAGATTGACCTGCACAATGCCGATCTCATCAGTCGGTTCTACATCGGTATCATTTACCGTCAGTAAACCTTCATTGGTTAGATTCAAATCATCGACAAACGGTTCCGCATTGGCCGCTACCGTGAACAAAATATCGATCACTACTGTGTCGTTTGTCGGATCGTTATCATTGGTATTCGTCCAGGTTCCAAAATTCCATTCGATGGAGTTTTGACCTGGATTAAAGGAAACTACAGGCTCGACTAATCCCATCGTTCCTGGAGGCGTTCCCGTAGGGTTGGTGCTACTGGTAGTATTACCACCCGGTGGTGTTCCATAAGAATCCTGCACAACAGTACCGGGAATATTGTGTAGAGGGCCATAGTTCCACTCCATCACCCCGCCAAGGGTGGCAATGGGATTGTCAGCATCACTCGCCCACGTAGTTGGTACCGTTGCGCCGTTATCGGTTACGATATCGGTATAGTCATTCACATCAAAAGCCGGAAGAGGCATGAAGTCGGTAATACGAATCTCTTCCCCACTACCGAAAGGCATCGTTGCGGTAAGCCGGTAGGTGATGGTGTCACCTACCTGGATAGAAGGATCGTCAATATTTCCATCACCGGGTCCTGACGATATAATATCGCTACCAGTGGCGGGATTTCCATTCAGGTTATCGACAACATCCGTGTAGGCTCCGCCATCCATAATGGAATCACCATTGATTCCAACAAGGTGTTTAAACATTCTTGGAGCCTGAATCTCGACCTCTTCACGGCCTTCATCTACATACCGTTCGTCCAGGCTGGGATCATAATCCGGATCGTCATCGTCCGCGATCCCATCTCCATCCTGATCAGGGGTATCAATAACTCCATCTCCGTCGGTATCAATCCCGTTCTCAATAATGGTTCCCTCAACAAACGAGTAGTTCCACAGGTTATCGGTAATATCGACACCGGTATCGTTACCATCTGGAGTCAGATTCTCCGTGAACTCATAGCTGTCCATCACCTGAGCGAAGAAACGGATTTCGATCTTGGTGCTTTTGCCAACGTCTTCGTTTAGGCCGCCGAGAGCGATTGGCACTCCATTCGCATCCAGGGCTTGAGGATCGTAAAACCAGTAATATCCGGGAGGCGTTCCTCCCGAAGTCGCGACACCATTGTCAACGTCACCGTTTGTCAGATTGTCCGGATCAAAAAGGGGGCCAAAGAGATTACCAGTAAATCCCGGCAGGGCAGGGTGTCCCACTAGAGTATTCAAATCCCAATTATAAATATCACCGCCGGAAAAGTTACCCGTTTGGGATGTCACATCACTACCGTCACCCAAGTGCGGCGCATTTGGGTCGTTAGGCAAAATATTCTCATCAACGCCAAGAATACCGGTTTCACCCAGAGTATCACCGTTGATCGGCCAGAAGCCAGGAACACCTGTTCCGTCCCAGTCACCATTGGCATCAAAACCAACCCCCTGAGGGCCCATAGCGCCATTGTAACAAAGAGCGATCATAGGCGTAAGATCAAGCCCCCCGCCAGGGCTCGCTCCACCGAATTCAGTCTGATAGAAATCAAAATCAACAAACTGCAAGCCATCCTCGATATAATCAGTAATATCGAG
>JAHDCN010000024.1:10252-13092 GCA_020629815.1 Verrucomicrobiota bacterium | reverse complement strand
GGACCGCCGTTAGGATCTCCGTCCATTCCATTGTTACCAGATCCATTGTCCACCCCGTCGCCATCACCATCGGCATCGATCTCAAAATCTCCGACTACATCCGCATCATTGATCGCATTAGCTCCCGGGTCATTCAAAATAGGACCATCCCCCGGACCGACACCACCTGTAGGAACATTCGTATCCGGGTCGGGGTTGAGAACAGCGACACCATTCGCATCATACTCAGCCGCATAAGCTTCGTAGGTAATGTGAATATCCCAGAAACCATCAGTCTCCGTCCCTGTTCCCTGAAAGACCGTTCCATCCGTATAGAGCCCAAAGTCATCCTCATCCAGAGAGGCAAGGATTTCCTCAAAATTAATAATCAATTGCCCACCGGGCATATTCGGGTCCTCATCGGCAACGAAAGTGTTCCCTGCATAGTAATTGTCTACGGTATCATGAGGCTGCGTTACATGAACCGGAGCAGTCACAGTTGCCCCATTTGGAAAAGTGATCACCACCGAATTCGGCACATAGATCATATTGTCCGGAATGGTATCCGTTATGACCAGATTTTCGATAGTTTGCCCACGAGCAATATCCACATCCAAGCTGTATATCCATGGATTAGTTGGCCCGGCTACTTTTTCATGATCATCGAGTTCTACGTCTTTTTTCAGTTCTACAATCGTCGCAGTAATATCTCCGGACACACATTCCGCGCCGGTGTCAATTAAGGCAGCGTCATCTGCCCCTCCCGGGGTTGCTCCATAGCGGAATCCTCCGGAAGCTTTTACAGAAACAGTTTCCCCTACGGAAACAAAATGGTCACCGTCGGTGTCCTGATTTTGATCAATAGGATTTCCGGCCGCATCAACAGCCGTCTCCGGATTTAACGTAGCGGCAAAGGTAATCTCTTTCGCACTGATTCCCGGAACATACGACCCATAAGGCAATTCTACTGTGTAGAACGAGTCACCATCCATCATGGCATTCGCATCTACTGTGGGCTGTGGTGGTCCGGCAAAATGATCCAACATTGGATGAACCACTACCTCTCCGGGATAGTTCGCACCGGGCGCTCCTCCGGGAACGGCGTACGATGAAAGCGGCGGCGCAGCAGTAAAGTCAAATGTGGATGAGGTAACATCCGCAGCAGGATTTGGCGCACCGGTTAGCGGGTCAGTGGGACACTCAATCCAAATATTGATAGGCGCAGATCCATTTGCCAAAAAATAGGCATCGATTGCATCCCAGTCGTTTCCGAGGGTCGTCGCTGGAGCTGCTAAAGCAAGTTCCGCCGCGTAGTCAGCAGAAGAATCGGCATTGTACTCCACCACGTGACCGACACAGACGATCAGATGGGAGATATCAATGCCACTCATGTTGGCAGATTGACCAGTTAAAGGGTCTGGGACCAGCTCTACACCACCGGGCGTAACCACATCCACAAAAGGCCCATAACCGGTAGCCGAGCCGACATTTTCAAAGCCCACCTCGAAATTGAAAGTCTCCCCGATCATCTCTTCCTGCACCTGAGAGCCCACAGGCACCTCGCTTGGATGCGTGCCCGGCTGATTGGTATCGATCGTCACCTGAGCATCCGCTGTCCCCGGAGCATCAGGCTGTGCCATAGCGGGTGGAGCCGTTACCGGAGCCGCAGAAAAGAGAACTCGGGGCTCTAAAACATCTAGATGCAGCGCCCTTGTTTCCGCCCGCTTCTGTCCGCGCTTGCGAAGAAACTTGTCATGCCACTGCTTCTGGGCACGCATGCGATTTCGGAGAAAAAACCAGTTCTTCCGCGATTCTGTGATGGTACTATTGTTCATTTAGGTATTGGGGAAAAGAGTGAACAGCCCAAACTACAGGAATCAGAAAGCGATTCCGCTACTGGCGCGCGAAGATGCGTTAGCCGTAATTCAACTGGGGCTGGGAGAAAAATCATTGTGGGGGGAGAAAACACAATGCCCCCGATTACTCAGAGCCCCCTTTTACAATGTGTTTACAATGTAACTTTAGCCTGAAAGGCAAAAGTGTGACAAGTTTTTTGGAAAAAACCTTCGGTATCGATCAAGCCTGCCCCTTGGACATGTCTTTTGCCTGCTGTATCAGGTCGCGAACGTACTCACTGGTCTTATAATAGATCCACATACCTAACCGCTCTCTGGGTAGATCGCGCAAAGCTACATAGCCCCACTCCCCTTCCAGAATTCCCTCACTATCAAGGGCTGACAAAATCACTCGCGCTGCAAACCTGGGCTTCACCAGTTCCGCTGGAGGCTGCTCATTATCAAGTCCGGCAAAGTGGCTCAACTCCGATCCGTCGCCGCGGGCAATACCCTGCTGACGCTCCGATTCCTGCTCCGGTGCCCCACTCACATTCAATGGCCCACCGTTGGTAGCCACCAGCACATCATGAGGCACGGCGCGGGTAGCCCGCGACTCCAGCACATTCAGTTTGCCGCTGATTTCCTCCTCACGCCCTCGCAAAAGGCATACCACATCGTTGCTCTCACGGTTTCGGACCGCCTCGATATCGTTTTGAGAAATCGACAGTAAGAGCTCTCTTTCCTTCCCTGGATCGATAATCATCACCTCTTCACCGACTCGCAACCAGCTGCCAATGAGGGAATCCAATCTTCGACTAACCACCATACCATCAATCGGAGCGGTCACGGTCAGCGCTTCGAGATAAGCATTTTTCTCTGCTAAACTTTTCCGCAAACCGGCAATGGTCTCACTCTCGGCCTGGAATGCAGGAATATCATTATCCTGATAGTATTTTCGCGCCCGGATCTTCGCCTCGCTCAACTGAAACTCCAGTTGATCTCTGGCAGTCAGCTCGTCCTCGTTGC
>JAHDCN010000024.1:0-10152 GCA_020629815.1 Verrucomicrobiota bacterium | reverse complement strand
ACAAAAGTGAAAAAACTCTTCAACCACTTAAACAAAAGGAAAATCACAGACACCAAAACAAGCGCCAGTCCAGCCCCCTGCAGAAACACCGCCAGCATCGTCATGATACCGGCCCAAATCACGACCTTCCACAACGCGGCAAGAATCCCATACAAAGGAATTGCGACCGGATGCGGCTTCACATTCGGAGGAAACGGCAGATCCTTCATGCCTAGGATGAACCGCTTCCCAAACCATTTTAGAAAATTCTGACCTTTGGTGCCGAGGTTGGGAATCCCCAGCAGATCGACCAAAATGTAGTAGCCATCAAACCGCATCAGCGGGTTCGCGTTGAACAGCACCGTAACCATCGATGCGGCAAACACCGCACTGTGCAGAGTAGTATTCAGCACGCCCGGCTCCGTTTTTGTCCACAGAACCAAACACACCGCGGCAATTGCCAACTCCACATACATGCCACCAGCAGCCACTAAAATCCGGTGCCAGCGGTTCGGAAACTTCCAGCTCGAAGACGCATCAACAAATGCCAGCGGGGTGACGAACAACAGCATCTGCACTCCACACGTCGGCACATCTCCGCCGTATTTTTTCACCGCGACGCCGTGCCCGACCTCATGCAAAATTTTCAGCAACGCATAGACCAGACCAATTCTCCACCAGTTCCCCGGGGCAATCACCTGGCCGGATGCTGCTACAAATTTGTCAAAATGCGGGGCAAATTGCAGCCCTGCATAAACCATCAAAGCCACCCACAAAATCAATCCCGCCAGAGAATAGATCCAGGCTGAAAAAGGTGTGATTCTGTTGAGAAAGCCATTGGGGCACCCGAGTGGAATCTTAAAGAACATCGCCTGTTGCAGCCAGTTCTTCGGTTTCTTCCCCTCGCGTTTCGACTGAATATTTTTCCGCCGCTCCGCCTGATTCGTGCTCTCGTCATCGAGCAGATTATTCTCTGTCAGCCAGCGCAAAACCTGATCTGCCTGCGATTCGGTCAAGGCATCCTCACCCTGCGTAGCGGCATTCAATGCGATCGCTTGAGAAACCGTCCGATAGCCATTCAATGACTGGATGAACTGATGCTCTGGGAAACCAATGTGGTAAAACTTTCCGTCAGACGTGTCCTCGACAATGTAACTCGGCTTGCCCCGGTATTCCTGATAATGGGTACGGATGTCCCGCCGCAGCACCGGCTGAGCTGTAGAAATTTCCCGTATCCCTGCGTCGATCATTTCGTGTTACCAGAGCTTCAGCCTCAGCCATTCATACAAACGGTGGAACAAAATCCAACCGATCGGTTTCTTGCCGGCTTCGATGCGCGCCTTGCCACGCATCCCGGGCCGTAAACTTTCATCCTCATTGGAAAGCACTGCCTCACCTACAAACACATTGTCGCCACTCTCGGTTTCGGAAACCGGATGTATATGCTGCAACACCGTCTCCAGCCGATCAGCACCTCGCGCTTCCAGCCTGACAAAGGTCAAATCATCCTTTTCCACATGGCGGATTTCCTGCTCCGGAATGAAAATCTCCACCCGCATTTCATTCAAAGGCGCTATCTCGAAAAGCTTCTGTCCAGTGGAAACCGGCACACCGGCACTCCGCTCTAGATTCCCCGTTAGCACCACGCCGTCAATCGGCGCCCGAATCAGCAAATTGTCATTCTGATATTGCAACCGCTTCACTTCCAGCGCCAACCGATCCGCCTCGAATTGTGCCATCTGCAGCTCCGCAGGGCGCATGCCTACCATCGATTGGTCACGTTTTTTCAACGCCGCATTCTGAGCCGCAATCGACTCACCCAACTTGACCCGGATTTCCCGTCCGTCTAACTCCGCCAAAATTTGGTCCTTTTCCACCACATCCCCCGGCTTCACATTCGATCTTTCCAGTCGGCTTTCGAAAGGAGCTGCAATTGTCCTCCGCGACATCGCCTGAACCAGGCAATCAGCACCCACCTTATATTCGATAGGGAAAATCAAAACCGTCCCCACAAAAGCCCCTAAAAGAAAAAGTCCCAGCCTACGCCCCAACGAACCACCAAAAACTTTCGCCAGCCCATTGCGAAAACGACCTGGCTTGCCTTTCTGCAACAGCTGAACCAGCGCCGACAAATGCGGACGCGCTGCCCGCAGCAAATTGAAAGTATAAGGCGTCACCCCCGACTGACGCGCACCGGCGCCGCTCCAGAGAAGAGCGATCGCCCCGACCGGATTCTCGGTTCTTTCATCATCTTCACCAGCCTGTTCCGCCTCGAAAAAAGGAGCGACCACCATGCGGTCCACCTGAAACGAACGCATCAAATCATCGTGACTCGCCGAAACCGCTGCGTCCTCAGGCAGATCATCCTGCCGCGGCCAAACCGTCATCCGGCCGACCGACATCGCTTCGGTGAGCGCAGCGCGAAGCTGTGACGTACCCAGGTTTTTCAGCTTGTCCCCGGTCATCCCCGAGACTGCCTCCACCCGGCAAGAGCTCCCTTTCTTCACCCCAATCGCCACCCGGTCGCATTGGAAAAACTTCTCCAACTCCGCTGAAAGCGAATACAGCGAACGGGCAAACGTATCCCGCTCCTGAGTTCGTGAAATCATTTCCACCAGCAAAGTCGCCTGATCAAACGCGCCCTCCTTCTCCCCCGCAGTGGTGAGCAGCTCCCGCTGCACCAGAAACTGGGTAGCGAGGTGCAAAATTGTAAAACACGGCTCGGCGAACGCCATGCGATTTGGAGGCAGCGCCGTCGCAATAGCAACCGGATTTCCATCCATTGGTTTGAAAGGGACAATCAAAATCAGATGCTGCTGGTTCTGCAGCATCGCCTCCTTTTTCTGACTGGAGAAAGACTTGAAAGCTTTTGCCAGAACCGCATCCACCTCCGGGGTTTTCGTTGCCCCCTGAGTAGCGGCGATCGGCTGAATATTCCCTTCCTCGCTGTTCTCGAAAAGAATCGTCCAGCGAGCTCCCACCAATGCACGGATATATTCACAGAGCTGGGACCGAAAAGCTTGAGGGTTCGCCGACGTCGCGAAGATTTGACCAAGAGGAGCCAGTGACTCTTCCGGCCGAAGCGCTGGCGGAATCGGAGCAGCCTTCGGCTTCACATTGGCAACGGTCGTCGTTGCCTGAGGCTTCTGGGATGATGAGGGAGGATCGGACACGGGGCGAGAATATAACACACAACCGCAGACCATTTTTCAAAAAAAATGACCTGCTCCGAATGTTGTCGAAACCTGGAAATTTGTGACTATTCGGAGTCAACAGGGTTAGGTCGAACACTCAACAGGGTTAGGTTTCTCGATTGCCCTACCTCACCATTGTCATTTCGAGCGAGCTTGCGAGTCGAGAAATCTCGCGAAGGCCTTTTCCTTTTCGGGTATGGCAAAACAGCGCCAATGCCGGTGGTCATTCCAGACGCTGACCGTTTCACCCCTGTTCCGCCCGCCAGCACGACGAGACGGAGACAGAGGATGAAAAAAACTTCTTTCTTCAGACGGAACTAAAATGACTTCTGCCAGCCAAGTTGGAACATCCAATCCATTCCAAGCTGTGGGCCATCAAGGTCCTGGTAGACCGGCTTTCCAATCTCCGCAGCGAGACGATGTCCATCAAGAAGCCCGCCTTTGAAAAGGTAATTCACTCCACCAAACACATCGAGCCTGCTGCCACCGCGCAGGTCCGGATTCGCGGTTGGGACTGGTCCCATAATCATCGGGTCCGAACCATCGATATCGTCCCAGGTTTTGCCGGAAACCCGCAGTGATGCACTAAGGCTCTCACTCACCCGGTAGGCCGTCCAGGCAGTTGCGGTGATCTCGTCACCCAGTGTGTAATTGGCGTCGTTTTCACCCAGACGCAACGTGCCTGTCAGCTGTGCTCCCCAGGAAAGGTTCCCTTCATAATCGACATAAGTGATTCCCGGCAGCAAGTCCCACGTTCCGGATCCGAGTTGCATCGGATACGGCAGGCGAAGCACCCGACCAGCCGGCGGGACGAAACCGGTTTCCTCAATCGAACCTGTAGGCGCACTCAGCATCAGGTTCAGGTGAGTTTTGGCATTACCGTTCTCAAACAGTTTCACCAACCCTCCGAATTTGAAATCGCCGATACCGTGAGTGTGGGTGGAAAATGTGGCTCCAGTCGCAACCAGATGATCCATCTTTTTATCCAAAACCGGCAGCATGAAAGACAACGTCAGATCATCGGTAGGCGCATACATCGCACCAATCATGTGCATCTCGGTACGCATGCTGAGGGGCGCAATCTGAAATGGGGTCGGTGGCGGCCCAATAAAACTGCGCGCAGACACACGGTCGTCGCCCACATAGTTTGGGCCCATATCCATCCGCATGTAGCGATACGAAAGCATGCCTTCACCGGCTGCATGCAGGTGGTCTCCCATTACACCGATAGGAGCGTGCGCATCAGGGCGACTGTTGCAATGAGGACAATTCAAGCATTCAGCCCGGCCGCATTCAGAGCAGGTATCTGCAGCAGTGGAAATTTGTGGCGCCTTACCAGACACCGGTTCACCCGCCTGCAAAGCCAGCGGATACATCAGAAAGGAAAGTAGGAAAAAGGTAGAAAAAATCGTTTTCATAAAAGTAAAAAATTTGGGTATTGGGGGCATAGTTGCCGGGAGCTGCCGTATCACGCCGCGTATGCCCATGCATCCATACGCGACAGCAGTGAGTCCGACCGCAAAAGAGGCAGGTCGGATAAGCATTGGCACAATCGTGCCGTCGAAAAACTACACGCGCGGCGGTTGATCGATCCCGGGTGACGGCGCATCGGGAAACTGCGCGACCGGTTCTTTGACAAAGATAAAAGGACTTTCCTCCCGCGGGGGAAGCGACGTTTGAGTAAAAGTAATCGGTGCCAGGGTCCCCAGTTTTAGAAGAATATCGAGCTGCTGCTCCCGCTCAGAATTTTGCCCTGCCTGAATCGCGTCGCAATGCTTGCAAGGATCAGCCGAGACAACATTCCTCACCACCGAGTCAACCAGTGACTCGGCTCCCACCGCCTGGTCCTGACGAATCATATCCGCCCAGGCAACAGACTGCATCACCGCCCAGTGGATATCGGTCAATACCACGGCGGCAAGCAAAGAAAGAATGACTCCGATGCGTTTCAAACTTGCCCGTAGTGAAAAGAAAATACCGCACCTGACAAGTGAATACTTGCGCATTGTTTTTCCCTTTTCCTTCCCCGCAGAAAACGCTACGCCTGCAGGATGAAATTCCGGATACTTCTCGCTTTGTTGTTTTCCTTTCCACTGCTCGCCGGGGCAGAGCTGAGGACCGCAAAGATCTTTAACAACCACATGGTGCTGCAGCGGGAGCAACCCGTGCCCGTCTGGGGATGGGCAAAAGCAGGGGCCACCGTGACGGTGAAATTTGCCGATCAGCAAAAAACTGCAACGACGGACAGCGAGGGCAAATGGCTCCTCCGACTCGATCCTTTGCAGCTCAGCTCCGAAGGCACTGCGATGGAAATTTCCAGCTCATCCGGTGAAGTGCTCAAGTATGGCAACATTCTTGTGGGTGACGTTTGGATCTGCTCCGGCCAGAGCAATATGGAATGGAGCGTTCGTCAGTCTGCCAATCCGCAGCAGGAGATTCAGAATGGCAATCATCCGATGATTCGCTTGTTCAATGTACCGGGCCACGAAATCTCGCCGGTGCCGATTCAGGAGCTGCGCGGCGGAGCTGCCTGGCAGATTTGTGATCCCAACAGCGTCGCCAATTTTTCAGCAGTCGGCTACTACTTCGGTCGGGAGCTGAACAGCCAAACCAAGGTGCCGATTGGCCTTTTGGGAACCAATTGGGGCGGCACCCGCGTCGAACCCTGGACACCACCTGTGGGATTCGCCAGCCAACCAGAACTGAAGCCTGTATTCGATCACGTCACCAATCAGCTACCTTCTTCTGAGCTGGGCAAGAAGGCATGGGATCAGTATTTCCAACAGCAGGAAAACTGGTTACCGGTGGCAAAGCAATGGCTCGCATCTGGCAAAGGCCTTCCGCCTCAACCTGCGCCTCCGGGTCCGACCAATCCCGGCCAGCCTACCGCAATCTACAATGCTATGGTTGCCCCGCTGGTTCCGTATGCGGTAAAAGGCGCGATCTGGTATCAGGGAGAATCAAACAGCGGCGAAGGCATGGGGTATCTGCCGAAGCTCAAGGCTCTGGTCGAGGGCTGGCGCAAAATCTGGAACCAGGGAGAGCACCCGTTTTATTTCTATGTCGTCCAACTGGCGAACTTCCAGGGCGCCAATCCTGATCCAGCCGGAGGCGATGGCTTTGCCAGAGTCCGGGTTGCGCAAAAAGAAATCCTGCAAACTCCCGATACTGGACTCGCTTGTATCATCGACATTGGCGAAGCCAACGACATTCATCCGAAGAACAAGCAGGACGTCGGCAAGCGACTCGCGCAATGGGCACTCCGGGATGTTCACGGAAAAACCGAAACCGTGGTCAGTGGACCGATCTACCAAAGCATGAAAGTGGAAGGCAATGCGATCCGGATTTCTTTCGACTATGCAGGCGGAGGTTTGATTGCCGGCAAAAAGACCGGACTCGATCCCGTTGCGGAAACGACTGACAAACTTCAACGGTTTGCGATCTGCGGAGAAGACCGCAAATGGCATTGGGCCGATGCAAAAATCGATGGCGAAACCGTGATCGTGACCTCACCGCAGGTCTCCACTCCGATAGCCGTGCGCTATGCCTACTCAGGAAATCCGGAAGGTGCCAATCTCTACAACAAAGCCGGCCTGCCCGCCGTGCCGTTTCGGACCGACAATTTCTAACGGCTCATCCCCCCACCCCGACACGGCCTTCGAGCGCCCGCATCAGAGTCAGCTCATCCGCATTTTCCAAACCTCCCCCTGCCGGGATTCCCTGAGCCAACCGAGTCACCCGAACATCGGGAAATTCGCGCAAAATCTCAGCGAGGTAATTTCCGGTGGCCTCGCCTTCCACGTCCGCGCTGAGAGCAATGATCACCTCCTTGAACTCACCTGCCCGCAATCGATTCGTCAATTCGCCGATGCGCAAATCCTCTGGACCCACATTATCGAGTGGCGAAATTTTTCCGCGCAGGCTGTGGTAGTGACCCCGAAACGCACCGGAGCGCTCGAGAGGAAGAATGTCTGTGGGCTGCTCAACGATACACAAAGCAGCGTGATCCCTCATTTCGCTTTCGCAGATCGCACAGCCAGTTTCCGCAGTAGAGAAAAAGCCACAAACGCTACACTCGAGAACTGTCTCCCCCGCGACCGCTACCACGCGGGACAGCGGATCCGTGGATTCCCTGCCCTGCTGTAAAAGCCATACCGCAATTCGCTCCGCGCTCTTCGGCCCGATGCCCGGCAGGCGCTTGAGTTGGGAAATCAGCAGTCGAACCGGTTCAGGATAGTCAACTTGTGCCATGTTATCGCTTTAGCTTGAAGAATAGATATAGTTCGCCAATCGGTTCTGTAGCAAAGCCAGATTCTCGGACGAGATGTTGCCCAGATATCGAGCCATCCTACTCTGAGGAATAGTCGAAAGAAAGTTGAGCCTAATGACAGATGAGGCCTTCAGGCCTGACATTTTGAAGTCCTGGTCTGATGGATCAATGACCAAGTCAAAATCAGCAATTGCATGTCTAACCTGGGTGCTGATACCGCAAACCAGGAAGTCGGCAAATCCCGGTAATTCGCGCAATAGCAAAACTGGTCGAGCCTTGGTCTCTCCGTTAGCCTGAGGAATTTGAGCTACGATGATACTACCCTCAGAAATCATTTTCCAAGAGGCACTCCGGAGTTTGAATAGTCTGGTTCGTCTTCACCATAGCAACGTTCAAGGTCCATTGCTGCCGTCTCCAGAAACTCCTCTCTTTCTGGATCAAGGATTTCCAGAACTACCCTTTCACCACGTTCCCCGTCCACGGGTTGCAGCAGCTTTAGGTGCATCGAATCCTGAATTTCCGCCTCAATTATCATTTCGGAACATACGGTTTCCCGCTTGGTTTGCAATCGGGATAGACGGGGACCAAGCGCAAATCCAGCCTACATCAAGCCAATCAGCCGGGCGTGACCTTCATCGGTGAGTTCGCTGTGAGCATCCGCCCCTACGGAATCGGGATCCGCCAATCCTTCCTGCGATTGACCGATGAAAAACTTCGTTGGCCCGTCCTCGACTCCCGGAACCTGTGAACCGGAAAAATGATCGAGCGCTTCTTCGTATTTTTTCTCCCGATACAAGATCATGCCCTGCCAGAACAAATCCCGGCGTCGCTGATCCTCTTCGGAGAAATCCCCCTTCATCGCCAGCAGCTGATAGATTTCTGTCATGATCCCGGAATCAGGATCGTAAAACATTTCCATGGGGCGAAGCTCCACCAGGTCTTTCACCACCTGATAGGTCTTGGCGGAGATCAACACATCGGAATGATATCGCTCATTGGCATGCGCCAGGCGTCGGGAAAAATCGACCTGATTTCCGATGCCACTGTAAAAGAAGTGCTGCTTCGAACCGTAGACTCCGACCGTCATCTTACCGGAGCTGAGACCGACCCCGTAATCAAAAGTCTGAAACCAACGAGTCTCACATTCCTGATTCAGACTCTTCAGGCGATTGCGCAATTCCAGCGCCGCACGACAGGCTCGCTCCGCGTGATCATCCCCTTCTCTCAGCATGCCGAAATACACACGGACCAACTCAGGTCCCGATTCATCGAGATAGGCCCCATGCGACATCAGGAAATTCGACGTGCTGCGCAAAAACAAATTCGACATCTTGATCAGCTCGCGACTGTCCAGCTTTTCCCGAAGATCAGAGTGATTAAAAATCCGGCAGGTGAGAACCGTCACATTGCGCACCTCACCACTGAAATCCGGCGGATCGGGTGCATCCATCAGCTCATTGAAAGTGCTGTGGGAAATCCGCGGACCGAGCACATTCTCCAAAACGCGTTTGCGCATCCCCTTTTCTGTTCCGGAATAAACAAAACCCGCAATCGCTGCCAGAAGAATGGCAGTGATCGAAGAGAACGGCTCAAACAATTGACCATACAGCGCGCAGGTCGGCGAAAGCCCAAACAAAACCAGAGCCGAGCAGAAAAACACCAGCACCTTTTGCATCATCTGCGACGAATCGATCACACACCAGGCAACCCCCAACGCCCCAAGCACAATCGCAGCAATCTCAAACCAAACCAGGCGCGACACCGTTTCCCCCTGGAAAAAACCGCGCGAACTGTAGAGTCCGTTCAACCAGTTTGCCAGAGGATCGAAAGCCTTGAGAAAATACAAAACCAGCACAACGATGATCACGAGGGCACTGATCACAAGAGATGTGAGGACGTAGCGGCGCATGGAAATGGGTAAAAAAGGACTTCCCAGGTGGTGTCGGAATCAGCGTTTCGTAGAATCACCATAATCCTCACTTTTCTTAAAGACAAGCACAGAGATAGCCTTCGTAGATTCGAATCGACTTTGCCTTTGCCGGCTTCCGACATGGCTATAAACTGACTGCATGAGTGAAGAAACCGAAGCGGGCTGGATCAAGTTACTGCAGGACCAACGCTGGGCTGCACTGGGTTCAGTAGACGAAGAAGGCCATCCTTTTGTCTCTTCCGTCGCCTTTGCCCAGCATGGAGAAACCCTGCTCATGCATCTTTCGCAGTTGGCTGCCCACACCGGCTACTTGCAGGGAAATCCAGCCAGTTCCCTGCTCATCGCTGAGCCTGATTCCGGCGTGCCTGATCCGCAAACGCTGGCGAGGTTCACCCTGGTCGGATCAACCCAGTCGATTTCCCGCGACGACCCGTCGTGGCAATCAGCTGCGCGCGCTTATCTACTGAAATTCCCCGAAGCGGAAATGAGATTTGGCTTTGCCGATTTTCACCTGTTCCAGTTCACACCGGAGCGAGGCAACTACGTTGGCGGCTTCGGCAAAGCAGGCAAAATCGCTGGCGAAAAAATCCGCGCAGCAATGAGCCTAATCTGAACTCGGAATCTCAAACTTAACCCTGTTGAGTCAGTGATCTAACAGGGTTGAGTCCCCGACCTAACCCTGTCAGACATTTCGTGCAGCAATATAGTCGGCAAGAATTTTTCCGGAGGAGCAACCAGAAATGACAATGGGAGAGGCTCCGCCGAAATGTCATCCTGAG
>JAHDCN010000372.1:1302-3229 GCA_020629815.1 Verrucomicrobiota bacterium | reverse complement strand
TCCGGGCCCAGTTTGTTTTCGGTGAAATCGAGCCAGCGAATTGGCTGGGTGCGAAACAGATAGGGCCAGGTGTTGGCGCCATTGCCGACCCCTTTGACTTCGCTGCCCACATTCCAGGAAAAGCCGTGATCAACCGGGCGAAGTTCATGTTCCGCATCGTGATATTCGTAGCCGGAGAGGTGCCACTTTCCGACCATGCCGGTGGTGTAGCCCTGATTTGCGAGTGCTTCGGGCAGGGTGATGAGATCGGTAGACAATCCATTGGCGGAATTCGGCCGTAGGTAATCGAGAATGCCGAGTCGGGCCGGATGTTGTCCGGTTAAAAGAGCAGCGCGATAGGGGGAGCAGACTGGCGCCGCGGCGTATGCCTGTGTGAAACGCAGGCCCTCTTTCGCCATTTGGTCGAGGTGAGGAGTATCGTGAAAATCGTTGCCGTAGCAGCCTACGTCGGCCCAGCCGAGGTCGTCGGCAAGGATGAAAATGATGTTGGGCTTTTCGGCCAGGGTGATCTGGCAGGAAAGAAGAAAGGTGCAGACGAGGGAGAGTCGAAGCAACATGCTCGAAGCCTACAGGAAACCGGGAGAATCGGTAAAGTTTTCGTAACGGAAATCTTTCCTTTTTTCGAAGGATCATTTATAGAGCAGAGATGGAGTGGTTTTATAGCAATGACGGCGCTGACCAGAAAGGTCCCGTCACAAGAGAGGAACTGGTAACTCTGGCTATCGATGGTCATGTCACCGGGCGAACTTTGATTTGGAATGATTCGATGAAGGATTGGTTACCTTTGTCGAGTTCCCCTCTGGTTGAGTCAGGGGAATTGGGTGTATGCGTCCACAGTGGTAAAGTGATGGATCGAGACCAAATGACGCCCTACGGAGATCATTTGGTCGATCCAGCCTGCAAGGATGAGTTCGTGCAAACTCTGATGGAGCAGGGCGATGAGACGATTCCACTGGATGGAGTTTCGCAAAAACCGCTCGCGGTAATCAGCAACATCAGCAAGGGCTTTGCTACAGTGAATGGAAATCTCTGGCCGATTATTGGGATCTCTCTCCTGAATACGCTGATTCAAAGCATCGTTTCCCAACTAAGCCCTCTTAATGTTTTTGCTCAGCTGCATTTGATGGGTGGGCTCAATTACTACTTGTTAAAAAATTGCAGGCGGCAGCCGAATTCGATCGAAGACAGTTTTACTGGGTTTTCCAAAGCGTATGCGACCATTCTTCTGATCATGCTGATTATGTTTGGAATCATTCTGGTATTGATGGTCCTATTGGTGATTCCCTTCGTGATATTTGGAGGGTTGCTCGATTCGGGTTCATTTGACAGTGAAGCCGTGGCGCTCGGAGTAATGATCCCGGTAATTGTCCTTTTGTTCGCTGCTATGATGTACGTGAACATGGTCTTCTTCTGGGCGCCGGTGCTGGCGATTGATCGAGGGCTTCCACTTGGAGCAGCATTGAGCTTCAGCAGGAAAGCGACCCATGCTCATTTCTTTCCACTGCTGGGATTATTTCTGCTAGTTGGCCTGATCAATATTGCCGGTGTGCTTTGCCTGATTGTCGGCGTCTTTTACACAATGCCAGCAAGCTACGCAGCAATGATGCATGCGTATGATCACATGTTTTCTTCGAAGGTCGAAGCGCCGCAGCAAGCTCTCCCTACTCACGCCACTGCGGCTTCTTGATTCCTACATAGGCGAGGAAAAGGCCAATAATCAGGTGTAGCAAAAGTACGACCAGACAGACTGTTGCCGGCGCCAGCCAGGTGTCGGTGACGTCGTCAACCCAGCGACGGTAGTTGTCCTGCAAGCCATCGACGATGCCGGCCCAACTCCAGTAGGCGGAGATAAATGGTCGGGTAAGCCAGCCGGCCCAGTTCGGCATTGCCAGCACAGCACCGGACAACGGCAACTGAAAGCCAACCA
>JAHDCN010000372.1:0-1202 GCA_020629815.1 Verrucomicrobiota bacterium | reverse complement strand
GGACGAACCCCACCCAGTTTTTCCTTCTCAAAGATCTTCCGTTCACCGGCGATTTCCCGCGCGGAGTTGTTGGACCCCATCAGAGTGAGCAGGATCACCTGAAACATGATCAAACCCGAGACCAGTCCCCCGAGTCCGAGGTTGTGCGAAATCGCCTCTTTGTCGGCTTCAAACTGAGCCATCGTTTCCGGTTTGGTTTCCGAGAGACTGCGCGTTTGTTCCACACCGCCCAATTCAAAGATGACAACCAGCACCGGAAACCCTAACAGAATCGCAATCTGCAAAAACATCTGTCCACTGTCACGGAACAGGATTTTCCACCTTCGGAAAAAGAGAGCGAAAAACTGGGAAACCGCACCGGGCGTCACAGCGGACACTGAAACGTCAGGGTCGACCGGCGCCGACTCTTTGAATCCGGAATAGTAGTTGTCCCGATGCTTCAGCCAGCTGCGTCGCCACTCCTTGGCGCTGCGCTTGGTTAGGCGAGGATACACATCCTCCGCTTCTTCGACACTAAAGTAGTGTTCCAACGCGCGCGGCTGACCGTGATACACCACTTGGCCTTCGTGCAAAACCAGAACGGAGTCATACAAATCGAGTCCTGCGAGGGAGTGAGTGACGTTGATGACAATGCGGTTCTCATGCCGGCTCAGGTCATACATGAGCTTGACGATTTCCTGCTCACTTTTCGGGTCGAGACCACTGGTGACCTCGTCGCAGAGCAGTAGAACTGGATCGGTAACCAACTCCATCGCGAGAGCGAGTCGTCGTTTTTGTCCGCCGGAGAGAACCCTGACTTTGCGATCGCGAATGGCATCCAGTCCAGTGGCATCGATGATCCGATCGGCGAGATCATATAGGCCCTGACGGCCTTTGGTTTTGGATCGCAGCTTGATCGAAGTGTCGATGCTTTCCTCCACCGTCAGCTCATCGTAGGCGATGCTAAATTGCGGGACATAGCCAATCTCCGAGTATTCGAGGTCGCCCTCTTCTGAGAGATTTCGTCCATGCCAGAAAATACTGCCTTCGGACTCCTGGTTGATCCCGGCAATCAGCTTCAGCAGCGTCGATTTGCCACAGCCGGAAGGGCCGACAATCGCCATGAAGTGTCCGGTCGGGACTTTGAGATTAATTTTTTCCAGAAGGTGAATGTCTTCCCTGTCCTTCTGAATGGTGAAATAAATATCTTCTAGCTCCAGCAC
>JAHDCN010000371.1 GCA_020629815.1 Verrucomicrobiota bacterium | reverse complement strand
TGATGAGCATGGCCGGCTACCAGGCTGACTTGCACCCGAAGCAGGAATTCTTCGGTATGCTCTACGGCGAAAAGCTCGCCAAGCGCGGCATCATTGCCAAGCGAGGCCAAAAGGTGACGATCGACAACAAGGGTGAAGTGAAAGTCACCGGAGAGGTCGGCGACGGAGTTGAGTTGAAAAACGACGAGTGGAACGAGCTACGCATCGTAGCGGTCGGCAATCGCATGATTCATTTGGTCAACGGTGTCGTCACCGTCGATATCACCGAGGACCATCCGGATGCCACTCGCACTGGACTGTTTGGCTTGCAGCTGCATGCCGGCCCACCAATGACTGCCGAGTTCAAAGACATCAAGTTGCGCACTCTCGAAGGCGACGAAGCGAAATCCGTTTTGAAAAAAGCTGCTGCTCAACAGGGGAAACCGAAGAAGGCTGCCGCCGCTACCAATTCGAAGCAGGATACGGCCAAAGCGTTGGTAAACGCCGCACCCAAGCCCGAGTGGATTTGGCGTCAAGGCGGAGCTGGTACAGAGAAAATCTGGCTTCGCAAAAGCTTCGATATTCCCGGCGAAGTTGCCAGCGCCGATCTGTACGCAACCTGCGACAACAACCTGCGCCTGTATTTGAACGGTAAAGAAGCTGGCTACAGCCGCGACTGGATGTTTCCGCTAATGAACCCAAAAATCACCCAGCACTTGAAGAAAGGAAAGAACACCATCGCGATTGAAGCGGGCAACCAGGGAAATGTGGGCGGCTTGGTTTTTGCTTTAAACGTAAAAACCAAAGATGGAAAGTCAGTCCGTGTTGTGAGCAAGCCGGATTGGAAGTTGCTTCGGGAGAAGCCTGCGGGCGATTGGCAGAAAGCCGGGTTCGATGACTCCAAGTGGGCGGCAGCTCGCAAAGTAAACGACATCGGCAAAGGACCCTGGGGCATTCCTGGCGTCACCAGTAAAGCGCAAGGCGGTGGCAGTGGCGGAGCAAAGCCTTCCGGCCCAACTTCACCCAAAGACATCACTGCAGCCAAAGGATTCAAAGTCGATCTGGTCTACACCGTTCCCAAAGAAGAGCAAGGCTCCTGGGTTTCCATCACCAAAGATCCGAAGGGTCGCTTCTACGCATCTGACCAGGGTGGCAAAGGACTTTTCCGCATCACCGTGAATGACAGCAGCGACGGAGACAAAGTCAGTGTGGAGCAGGTTGAGGTCAAGGAAGGCGACAATCTACTCAGCGGCGCACAAGGACTGGAGTGGGCTTTCGATGGACTCTATTTCCACAAAAACGGTGGCTCCTTTTACAAGCTGACCGACGCTAACAAAGACGACAAACTCGATACGGTTGAAGTATTGCCCGGTGAAAAAGGCGGCGGCGAACACGGCAACCACGGCGTCACCCTGACCCAAGACGGCAAGGCTCTCTATGTTGATGGCGGCAACCACGCCAACATCCCACCCGAGGATTCCACCCATCGCAAACGGGTGCAAACCTGGGACGAAGATTTGCTTTTGCCACGCCAGTGGGATGCTCGCGGTCACGCCCGTGGACGACTCGCACCCGGCGGATGGGTCAGCCGTTTCGATCCGAATCAAAAGAAGCACGACCTTGTGTCGATTGGCTACCGCAACCAGTACGATGTCGCACTGAATGCTTACGGCGATCTGTTCACTTACGATGCGGACATGGAATGGGACCTCGGTATGCCCTGGTATCGTCCGACCAGAATCTGTGAAGTGGCCAGTGGCTCCGACTACGGATGGCGTTCCGGCACCGGAAAATGGCCTGCCTACTGGGAAGACACCGTTCCTCCTGCAGTGGATATCGGGCCCGGTTGTCCGACCGGTGTGGTTTCCGGACTCGGCACCAAATTTCCTGCCAAATACCAGCACGCCATCTATGCGCTCGACTGGACTTTCGGCACCATCTACGCCATTCACCTGACCCCGGAAGGCGCCGGCTATGTGGGTGAAAGTGAACCTTTCGTCTTCGGTGCACCGCTGCCAGTGACCGATGCCGATGTCGGTGACGACGGCAATATCTACTTCCTGATCGGTGGACGAAACACCCAGTCCGCTCTGTATCGGATCAGCTACGCTGGCAAGGAATCCACTGATGCGATCACCATGCCCGAGCGCAACGATGCCCGCAAACTGCGTGCGAAACTGGAAGAGTTCCACGGGGTGAAAAAACCCGATGCAGTTGAAGTGGCCTGGAATTCTCTCGGCTCCAAAGATCGTTGGCTGCGTCATGCGGCTCGCGTTGCGATTGAATCACAGCCGGTTGCTCAGTGGGCCGACAAAGTCTACAGCGAAGAAAACGCACAGGCCCGCATTGCCGGGGCGGTTGCTCTCGCCCGAATGGGTGATGCCAGCCATCGCAAAAAACTGACTGCTTCCCTGCTCGATCTGAATCCAAAAACTCTCGACGACACAGAGCTACTTGGTCTATTGCGCGCCTACGCGCTGGACTTCATTCGTCTCGGATCACCATCCAAAGAAGAAAAGCAAAAAGTCATCGCCGAGCTGGAACCTCTTTTCCCATCCAAAAACAACGATGTGAACACCGAGCTGATTCGGGTGCTGGTTTACCTGCAATCGCCCAACATTGTCGGCAAGACCATGGACCTGATTGCTACTCGCGGTGATGCCGAAATTCCCGACTGGACTGAGCTGGCAAAACGGAACGACCGCTATGGCGGCACCATTCTGACCATGCTGGACAATCACCCACCGACCCGCGAGCTGCAATATGCCTTCATGCTCCGCAACGCGACCAAAGGCTGGAACCTCGACAACCGCCGTGTGTATTTCGAGTTTCTCAACGAAGCATCCAAACATCCGGGCGGAGCCAGTTACCCCGGCTTCCTGACCAACATGCGCAATGAAGCCCTGGTTAACTGCACCGACGAAGAGCGCACCAAGCTTGCTGATGTGACCGGCGAAAACTTCAATCCTGTTCCTGATTTTCCGATCAACCCGCCGAAGGGTCCCGGAAAAGTTTGGAAACTGGATGAAGCGACCACTCAGGGCGGTCGCGGCAATGCCAATTTCGAAAACGGCCGCAGTCTCTACTTTGCTGTTGGTTGCGGAGCCTGTCACCGTCACGCCGGGCTCGGCGGTGGAGTCGGCCCTGACCTGACCAGCATTCCGAACAAGTTCGATACGCGCTACCTGATGGAATCGATCATCGACCCGAGCAAAGACATCTCTGATCAGTATGGCTCCTCCATCGTCACCATGAAAGACGGCACCAC
>JAHDCN010000370.1 GCA_020629815.1 Verrucomicrobiota bacterium | reverse complement strand
CAACTACTGCGATGCGAGTTAGTGTTCCTACCGCAGTGTTCACAGATCATTACCTGCGCTCCGATTTTTCCATCCTGATTGCCATCGCGCAGGTCAACTTCGAGCATTTTTTCCTGAAGGTCTTCCTCAGTCAAGCTGGTGTGGTCTCGCAACAGTTCCCACATGCTGTGACAGGCTAATGTGAGACGATCCATCCGATCTTCTATCTTTCGAAGATTGGAATTGATATCGCGATTCCGCTGCTGCTGACCGGCCGTCGATCGATCAGGCCCTGTGTAGAAAACACCTCCTGAGTCGGAGTCTCCGAATATCGGGTCCATTTCTTTTAGGGTTCTTATCAAGTCATAATCCCTCCATCGATTGTGAGGGAGGCGCCGGTGATAAAGCTCGACTGATCACTGGCGAAGAAAAGTGCTGCTTCGGCGACATCTTCCGGGGTTCCGAGTCGGCCCACACAGGTCATGCTGATCGTTTCATCAATAATGCTGTCGGCATTGGGAAAGGCTTTCACCGAATCCCAGATCAGCGGTGTATCGACCGGGCCCGGGCACAGTGCATTTGCGCGGATGTTATGCTCGGCATAGTCCTGAGCGATATTTTTCATCAGGGGGATCAGCGCACCTTTTGAGGCGCAGTAGGCCGGATGCTGGGGAAAGCTTTTGAAACTGGCAATGGATGCATTGATGACGACCGTTCCCCCTCCGGCTTCGATCAGTTTGGGTAGCCCATAGCGACAGAGATAGTAGACGCCGTTGAGGTTCACTCCGATGGTTTTGTCCCAGGTTTCCAGACTGATTTCAGTAGCGAGTCCGTTACCGAGAATTCCGGCGTTGGGGACGAGCGTTGTTACTTTGGAAAATTGTTCGACCGTAAAATCAACCATCGCTTCCACTTCGGTCGCGGAAGAAACATCGGCTCGGAAGAACGCGGCTTTACCCCCGTCGTTACGGATTTCTTCCACAATGCGTTTGCCTCGATCTTCGTTGGTGCCGTTGACGACAACAGCGGCGCCTTCTTTCGCGAATCGTCTTGCGATAGCTTCCCCCATTCCACTGGTGCTGCCAGTGATGATAGCAACCTGATCTTCCAGAATGTTACTCATTTCCTCCACGTAGTTCGAGATTAATAAAGTCGGCCTGCACCGAGGTCAGACCACCATCGCTGCAGAGAATCTGCCCGGTGACGTAGTCAGACATTTCGGAGCAAAGAAACAGGAGCGGACCGATGTGATCACTGCAATCAGCCATTCTCCCCATCGGGATGGTGGCTTCATGAGCACGGCATTTCTCCTTATCGTCCCACAGACCTTTGGTCATGCCCGTTTTGGTGGTGCCGGGTGCGATGCCGTTGACGCAAATTCCATCTGCGGCGAGTTCGGTAGAAAGGTTCCTGATTAGTGCGTCGAGGCCGCCTTTTGATGCCGTGTAGGCGTGGAGTCCCGGGTAACCGAGCTTCGCAGAAATAGAGGAAACAAAAACGATTTTCCCGTTTCTGCCTGACTGAAAACGGGGCAGTAGAGCCTTGGTCAAAAAGAAGGCACTTTTCAAATTTACATCGAAAACTGCGTCCCACGCCTGTTCCTCAAATTCAGCTACCGGTGCTGCGATATTGACTCCGGCAGCGTGAACGAGGATATCGATTTCGGAGATGTCTTTAACTGCAGAGCGGATACCTGCTGTGTCAGAGAGATCCAGTGGGAGTGTGCTAATTTTTTCATGATCTTGTGGGACACGTTCGGTGTTGATGTCCAACGCAATTACATTCGCCCCGGCCTCAGCCAGCCCTTCACACATAGCGAAGCCGATCTCCCCGCCACCGCCGGAGACAACGGCGGTTTTTCCCGTCAGGTCGATGGTTTTCATCCAAGCTCGATAACCTGCTTTTTCTTCTGCGACTCATCTGCCGCGAAGACGATTTGCAGACTGGTCATCACGCGGTCCTGATGAGCTGCCATATCGGTATCGTTCTTTATGCAACTGATGAAAGCCTCCTGCTCGAGAAAAGCCAACCCCTCATGATCCGGTTCGTCGATTTTGATGACCTCATCTTCTTTGACGAACTCCTTATCCTTCTGCTCGGCGAAATGACGAATGATGGTGTTTGCCTCGACGTGGTGATCTTTGTCGTCTGAGCGATCGCTCTCCACCGTGATACTGGCGGAACCGGCGGGGCCGATAATGTCTTTGATGAAGTAGGCCACTTCACTCATGTTGGGTCCCCAGCCGGCTTCGTACCAGCCAACTGATCCATCCTCAAACTCCACTTGCAGTTGCCCGTAGTTGCAAATGTGCTCGGGCACCTTATCCCAGTTCCGGCAGCCTATGGCGTGGACTCTGACAGGGCGACATTGTGCCATTTGATACATAATATCGACGTAGTGAACGCCGCAATCTACGATCGGTGACTGCACCTGCATGATATTGTGCAGGGTGTCGTAAAACTCGCCCTTGGCTTGCTGGTTCAGATTCATCCGCATGGCAAGCGGTTTGCCCAGCTCGTGAGCAATTTCCGTAAACTTGTTCCACGATGGATGCGTCATCAAAATATAACCGACGTAGAGTTTCTTCCCTACTTTGTTGGCGAGGTCGAATAGTTCCTGAGATTCTTCCATCGTCTCGGCGAGTGGTTTCTCGACAAAGACATCGAGCCCTCGATTCAGGGCTGTCGATACGTAGTGATAGTGAGAGTCGGTGTAGGTGCTGATCGCGACAGCGGTGGGCGAAGTCTTCTCCAGAGCCTCTTCAAAATCGGTAAACCGGGGAACATCACCACTAAGTTCCCCAGCCAGTTTTTCGGAACTGCTGAGATTCCTTGTGACGATGCCGACGTTCTCTACACCGTCCAGTTTCTCGTATGCTTTCGCGTGCAGGGATGCCATGAACCCGGCGCCTACGTTTAAGACTCTGATGTTTTCACTCATTTATGCTGATTGGTGGTTATTCTTTGATCTCCTCAGTTATTGCTAAAACACCAGCAAACAGGTTGGTGTCTTGAAGCGGGGGTGTCACCCCCTTGATAAAAATATAAGAAATATCGCCATCGAGATACAAGGCATTGGGACAGCCCAGTTTATCGCGGAAGAGCGTGGCGAAGTTGTGGAGATTGCTGAAACCGGTTTTCGGATTCAAATGGCTGCAAACCAGAATCACTTGCCCGTTTTTCGTCACCCCGACTCCATTGCGGTAGCGCTTGCTGGTTCCGTCTGGAGTCAGTGCCTTGTGGATTGTATTGTTCCAGACCAGCAAGGG
>JAHDCN010000369.1 GCA_020629815.1 Verrucomicrobiota bacterium | reverse complement strand
CGACGGTGAAAGTTCGGGTCGTTGAAAGTCAGGTCGCCCTGGAACAAGCCGACCAGGACAATCGTGCCGCCCTGTGCGATCAAATCAAAGGTTCCTGCCATGGAATGACGGTTTCCTGTGGCGTCGAAGATTACATCCGGAAGGTCGCCGCCGAACTGATCCCGCAATGCGGCGTCCATGTCGGTTTCGCCTGGCTGGATGGTGATGGTTTTGTGGACGCCGAGTGATTCCCGGCAAAAGGCGAGCCGCTTCTCATCCATATCCGCGATGGCGACGTGATCGGTTTCCGTTTGGAGAAATTGCAAGACGCTCATACCGATTGGTCCGGCACCAATGACCAAGGCTGTTTGTTTTGAACCTACCCGCGAACGATTCACGGCGTGTCGACCAATACAGAGCATTTCCACCAAAGCGAGCTGATCTACGCTGGCTTTGCTGGTGGTATGCAGCTTGTGGATTGGCACAGAAATCAGATCACGCATGCCGCCGTCACAGTGGATGCCGAGCACCTCCAGATTTTCACAGCAGTTGGTTTTCCCTTTCTGCGAGGCTGGAGAGTCCGGGCGATTCAGGTAAGGCTCGACCGTCACCAAGTCACCGTGCGACAAAGTATCACTGTCACCGTTTAAGCTAACAATTTCGCCACCGAGCTCATGACCGAGAATCCGCGGGTATTCGAAAAAAGGCTGCCGACCGTGAAACGCATGGATGTCTGTGCCGCAGACCCCGATGCGGCGGACGCGAATCTGCGCAAAGCCCTCCGGTGTTTCCGGGACGGGGCCTTCGGTAGTAACAAAGCGCCCGGGCTCGTGAAGGGATATTTCCTTTTGTCGCATAATCAACTGGTAGCGGATTTCGGGAGAATTCCGACAGGGAATCATCGAAATTTTTCCGAAGTGCGCTAGCCAAACTTGAATACGCAAATCGGCTTTGACTTCGCTCTTTCACCCGCGAAATTCGCCCGTGCCTCTCTATCTGCTAGTTCCGCTTTTTTCCGCGATCCTGTATTCACTCGGATCGATCGTGATCAAGCGCGCCCTGAAGGAAAAGGTGACGATGGATCAGTCGTTTCACCTCTCCAACTTTGTCTTGGCCGCCGTTTTTTTGCCTCTGTTGTTTTTTGAAACCGAAGCCATCGACTGGGCACAGGTGTGGAAACCGATCGCGATGGGAATGGTCTTCTTTGTGGCCAACTGGCTGACTTTCCTGAGCCTGAAAAAGGGGGATGTTTCATTGGTGACGCCATTGATGGGGACCAAGGTGGTGTTTGTGGCGATTGCGGTGGTTCTTCTGATGGGGCAGTCGTTGAGTTCCGCTCTGTGGTTTGCTGCGATTCTGACCGCTATCGGGATTTTCGTGATGGGCCTCGGCGATATCAAGGGAGGCAGTGCACTTTGGTTTACGATCATAATCACTCTCGGTAGTGCCGCCTGTTTTGGCCTCAGCGATGTGCTCGTCAGCTGGTGGGCGGGGGACTTCGCTAAGTTGTCTTTTCTTTCCTTCAGCTGCCTGACTATTGCGATTTGTTCGGCAATTCTATGGCTGTTCCAGAAGTGTCCTTCGTTGCGACTGAACGAAAACGGCCGCAAGTGGGCCTGGTGGGGGGCTTTATTGGTTGCTCTGCAGGCGCTGGGAATGGGCTACGCTTTGAGCTTTTTTGCCGATGATGCGACAGGGATCAATGTCGTTTACGCCTCGCGCGGATTGTGGGTGATTGTTTTGGTCGTTGTGTTAGGCCAGGCGCTTGGCAATCAGGAGCATCAACAAAAAGGTAAAGCCTTCTGGTGGCGGGTGTTGGGTACGGTGATTCTCACCGGGGCAATCGTGATTGCTGTCGTTGACAGAGCCAAGGCTGTTTGAGAAATTCTGCTGAATGAGTAGCGAGTCCACCCATCGCAAAGTCGGAATGATTTCCGGAAACGGAATCTATCCGGAGACCTTTGCCCGTGCAGCGCGCAAGCATGGTGTGGAGACTCTCGCGGCGGCTGCATTTCAAAACGAGACCGAGCCTCATCTATCTGAACTGGTCGATGAGATGGAGTGGTTTCGCGTCGGTCAGCTCGGTAAGATGATTCGCTTTTTCAAAAAGCAAGGCGTGACATCAGCTGTGATGGTCGGCCAAATCGCACCGAAGAACCTGTTCGATTTGCGTCCCGACCTGCGACTGCTGAAGATGCTCAGTAAGGTGAAAGAACGCAACGCCGAGACACTCTTCGGAGCGATCGCTGACGAACTGGAGAAGGACGGAATCTCCCTGTTGCCCGCGACGACTTTTCTGGAGGAACATTTGCCCAAGGCCGGCCCCGTCTTTGGACCTGCGTTAACTGACCGACAAAAAGAAGACGTCGAATATGGATTTACGATCGCCAAGGAAGTCAGCCGACTCGATATCGGCCAGACCGTCGTGGTAAAGAAAGGAACCGTTCTCGCAGTGGAAGCCTTCGAAGGCACCAACGAAGCAATCAAGCGCGGCGGCAGCATGGGCAAAGGCGAAGCCATGATGGTGAAAGTTTCCAAGCCCAATCAGGATTTCCGATTCGACGTTCCCGTCGTCGGCCCAGCCACCGTGCAAACCGCCAGTGAATCCGGCATCAACGCGATTGTGGTTGAAGCAGAGTCGACGTTGCTGTTGGGAATGGAGGAGGTGCAGGAGTTGTGTGAGAAAGAGAATGTGACGATTTTTGCTCGGTAGGATAGAGATTGCGGCCGCGGCCAATCGACTGCAGAGGGTAGAGACGTGTGTCCCCACGCGTCCGCAGAGCCTATCAACCGAAGCCCATCCGCAACTATCGGAATTTTTTGCAAATTCCGCTACGGGAGGCTCCGAAAGTAGCGCCCTGGAAAAAGCAGTTTTGCGTTCCAAATTGTCATTCCGAGCGAGGAACGAGCCGAGGAATCTCTCGATACGCAAAAGATGTCCCAGTGGCCGAATAGAGATCGATCTTGGTGGGTCGCATTTCGGCTGAATGGGACTCTTTGGGCAATCGGGAGATCCTTCGGCTCGCAAGCTCGCTCAGGATGACAATGAGTGAAGCAAATCATCCGTGAACATCAGAGTCCCTTTAGAAACGCAGATTCACGGAAATGAACTCGGATGTTCGCCTATAGCTGCGCAATAGGTAGCGACGTGTTTCCCCACGCGTCCGCAGAGCCTATCCGCCTTACGCCAGGTCTCACATTTCTTTACTTCGTCACTTTCAACGCCAAATCAGAATACTCCTTCTTCTCCTTCACCCGGTCCTGTTCGTTGATC
>JAHDCN010000368.1 GCA_020629815.1 Verrucomicrobiota bacterium | reverse complement strand
GTTCAAATCATCGGCAATGATGAAGAGGACGTTGGGGCGCTCGGCTGCAAAAACCAAGGTGACAGCTAGGAGAGTAGTGGCGAATAACAGAATACACTTCACCCTTCGAAAGTAGCACAGGCACTCCTGCCTGTGGAAGCGTCGAATTGGTTCAACACAGGCAAGAGTGCCTATGCTACTTTTTTAATCACTCTTCTCCTTCAACTCATCCATCGCCACCAGCGTTCCGGCAACCGTTCCAAAAGTTGGCGCAAACATCCAGCCGACGAAGGGGATCAGCATCAGCAGGACATAACCGGCGCCGAGCCCGGTGGAATAGCCGCCGCGTCGTTTCATGAAGTCCATGCTTTCGGCAACGCTGAATCCTTTGTGCTCGAGGGGAAAATCCATCAGGCCGTAGCCGAGAAAACGTGCCTGGGTCAGAAACAAACCAACCGAGGACGCAACTGAGCCTATCGCGGGAATAAAGTTGCACAGCAGGAAACAAACGTTGAGCGCCATTTCCTTGAACACATTGCCGAAGTTGATCTTGATGCTGCGCCCAATCGATTGCCCCATGGTGAGCGGAGAAGTGTTCTGATCATTCTCCACAGCGCGATAGGTGGCCTCCGCAATTTTGCCGAGAAAAGGAGACAGCACCACGATGACCAGGTGCTTGTGCAGAAAAACAAAGGCAACGGCCAGTATCAGAAAGGTAAGGATGCCGATGGTGTAATCGAGCGTGCTGTCGAGCCACTCCCAGGGCAAATGAATTTTTTCATCCAGCCAGCGGGAGAGACCGCCTGCGATGAAGTAAAAGGTGGCAATCATCACCACGCTGAGCACGAGGCTGATCAATGCCGGGACCAATTGGATTGGCCACAAGCCGTGACGGAATAGAACCGGCAGGACGCGCAGGTAACTGGTGAGTCCCTTGATGGATCCGGAGAGAAAGGGGCGTTTGGCTGGTTTGGTTTCTTTGGGCATAGACAAAGAGATAAATGACTTAGACCATCTCACCAGTGAAATCGGTAGAATGGATCTTTGTTTGGCCGGGAAATCAGCGCTATGCGTGTATTGGCAGAAGCGGGCCAGATTGGCCCAACTGCTTTGTTCTTCGCTCGTTACGATGCACGCATCGCGCCTCACTCACGCCGCGCATTTGGGCCAATCTGGCTCCGCCATTCTACCACTTTCACAGGCGAAATGGTCTTACACGAATTAACGGAATTTTTCGGGATCCGCACGAATTTTCGGATCGATGCTTCCTATTGCAGCGAGACCCAACAGGGTATGGTCGACGACTCAACAGGGTTAGGTCAGAGAGTTAACAGGGTTAACTGTAGTGGTGATCTCCAGATCGCTACTTTGATCTCGACGGTTGCGGCGATATGGAGATCACCACTACGTTCCAAAGGCAGGCTCAATGCAAGTACAGAAACTCATTTGAGTTGAGCAAGGCATGACAGAAATCGGCCAACGCATTCAGCGCGGGGCTTTCTGCTGGCTTCATGGGCTTGCGATACCAGGTGGTGCCTTTCGCTGGTTCTTCGCCGTTGTCGGATGAAAAATCCCAATCAATTATTGATGCCACTTCGCTGCCGGTTGGCTTGCCAAGTTCGTGAACAAGTAGGTTCTCTTCCGGCACGCGTCCGTCGCTAATTCGAAGTCGGGCCAGCTGGCCGTCCCATAGGTGACCGTTGCCATTACGCCCTCCAACGAAGGCTTTGAGGTCTGTTTTCTGAAAGCCACCGATGATGTTGTGTTTCACTTCTGCTTTCTGAAGAGGGGAGTTCGGGATCGAGAGATCGCGTAAATAAAACCGGACTTTGCCAGCGTTGGGATCGCCATCGGTCGGCTCTGCGGAAACGGCGGCGGCGAGATACATGGTGCGATTCAATTCGAATGTGAGATTCGAGGCAACGACTTCGTAGATCCGGTTGCCCTGAAAATTGTCGCCGACCAATTGCATGATGAAATTCTTGGGCTGATAGCCGGATTTCGCGCTGGTCACGCCGAGAGCCCAGCCGTCGGTGCCGTGGGAGCCGTTCCATTTGGAGACGAGGGTATTTACTGAAGCATCCTTGTGAATTGCTTCGAGTCTGACTACCGCTTCGATCGTGAACGAATCGGAAGGCAAAGAAACCGAAGTGAAATCCAGTTGCTCAAAGCGGCTGCCCGGCTGCAGCCAAAGAGCCTTGGAACCGAGGCCACTTTTCACCTGGCTGAAATGCTGATTGATATCGCGCAGGCCGGTTTCATTGGGGAATTTATCCGCTGGAAAAACCGGGGCCGCTAGTTCGCCAGTCAGGGCTTCGATGAAGTCCAGCGACGACTGCAATTCCTCAGCAGAAGCCTTCCGGTGATAAGCCTGAACAAAGGCTTGTTCGATCATTCCAGCATTGATGGACGATTGGCCATCTAGAAGCTTTCGGGCAAACGCACGCGACCGATCCAGCGGCCAGCTTCCGTTGGTCAGCATCAGCGATTGATTTGGAGTGGTCGTTGCCACGCGGTCCGGGGTGGAGGCAAATCCTGCCGGGGCATCGAAACTGGCGAGCAACACATCGGGAGCGTTCCGTTTCTTTTGCACATAGATGGAACGCTTCTTTGAGCTTCCCGATTGCGAGGGGCCGCCAATCGTCCGGTCCAACTCTCCGGAGATGGTGAGCATAGCATCGCGCACTTGTTCCGCGCTCAGGCGCTTCGGGGGATAACGCCATAGCCATTGGTTCTCGGGATCGGTTTGATCTTCGACGCTGGTCGGTTCCCGGCGCGAAGTCTGCTGATAGGTCGCACTGGTCATGATCAGCTTGTGCAGATGCTTCATACTCCAGTCGCCTTCGACGAAACGGGAAGTAAGCCAGTCGAGAAGTTCGGGATGCGTCGGCTTGCCACCCAGTTGCCCAAAATCATTTGGCGACGGGGCCAGGCCAGTAGCGAAGTGATGCTGCCAAATACGATTGGTGATCACCCGCGTAGACAGCGGATTCTTCGGATCGGCGATCCAGTTTGCCAGCGCGGTCCGGCGACCTGTGGTGTTTGCCTTTGGCTCGATCTTTGGTGCTGGTTGTCCTAACAAAGTTAGAAAGGCGGGTGCCACTTCTTCTTTGCCTTTGCGCTTGGCGATAAACGTGGTCGCCGACTCTTTCTGAATATCGGTGGAGATGAACCCTCGAGGAAACTCTTTTGGTTTCAGTTCATCGAATTTCGCCAATTGCTTCTGCAAGTCCTGATATTCTTTGAGTATCTCAGGTTGCTTCGCCCATTCCTTGTCCCACTTAATTCCACG
>JAHDCN010000367.1 GCA_020629815.1 Verrucomicrobiota bacterium | reverse complement strand
TTACCTCTCTGACCTAACCCTGTTGAGTCAGTGACCCAACCCTGTTAGGTTCGGATAAATTCCGAATGTTTGAGGTTCGCTACAGCGTCGCAAAAAAGGGAAGCTTTTGCATTTCCCTGTACGGCGAAGACTATTTCGGAGACAAGAAAGTCTTTTGGGAGAGTCATCAAGCCCGCCTTCGCGAGCTTTGGCAAAGCGTGAAGGAGCACGGCTTCCCGGTCCAGGTAACTGACGAGTCAGACCAATCCGTCACCACGCTCGAAGATCAGGATGCCTTCGAAGTCTGGATCACGGAGAACCAGCCGTTCAAAATTCCGGACTGAGCAAGACTCAATTTTCCGACTGCATCACCAGAGGGCGGCTGATGCGCCGCCACAGCGGATCAAGGCGTCGGGTAACGATTTCAATCGCACGTTCTTTTCGACCGATTCGCTCGGCGTCTTCGATCAGCGACTCGGCGGCGTAGATCATTGCCAATTCCTTGTCGTTCATTTCGACAATGTCGATGTGATTATCGACAACTTCACGGCTGAAACCGAAGCCCGAGAATAGACCGGGGTCAAACGGCTGTGATCGATGAGAAAAGGCGGTGATCTTTTCCTGTTGGCCTGAGGACAAACTCTGCTGCAAGAGAGTGTTCCAAAAGTAAACGTTTTGCGGGGAATCAAACCCAATCAAAATCGGCTGATCCCGAACGCTCCATCGAAGGCAAACCGAGCGACTGCTGGTGTATTGCTCTTCTGCCTGTCCGAGTGCGGGATGGTGACGGCCTACAGTTTGGATCAAAGATTCGACTCGTTGCAGGTCGAGAAATAAATGGTCGGTTGATCCTGTCAGAGCCTTCTCCCGCTCCATCAATACAGATTCCGGATCATCGTCGACTCCGAGTGGAGTCAGTTCCAGTTCGCCATCGGATGAGTTGTTTTGCATCCGGTCACCATTTTCAACGGGAGCGAATGGAGAATCCGGATGAAGCGGACGATTCAGCAACGATTCCTGTTCGCCGTCCTGTGCCGGAGGTTCGATACTCGAAAAATTCTGCGGAGGCTGCGAGGGAAGGGGAGGAGGCGTTGCTCCGGAGACCGGTTCCACAGAAATTGGCCCCGCCTGAAAACCTTCCGGAGGAACTCCATTTTGCAAAGGGTCAGTGGGTGGCACCTGTTGCTGGTTGGTGTAGGTGGGAAAGGCAGGCGACTGCCCGGCTTGCGGGTAAGGCGGAACCATTGGTCCCGGCTGAGGGTAGAAACCCTGCTGGCCCTGCTGCTGTGGATAAGGTGCCTGAGGCGGCTGTGCTGCAGAAAAATTGGGGTGTTGGCCGTAGGTCGGAGGAGCTTGAAATCCTTCGATGGGCTGCTGCTGAGGCTGAGCAGGCGGAGCTTGCTGTGGGTCAACATGGTCGCCGTTTTTGCTGACCACACTGCTTCCGGAGTCCCGAATATCATCAATAATCGAGTTTAGACCCGGGGCCATTGAGGCCTCGTCGAAGGTCGTAATCCCGGGCTCTGATTCCTGCGGAGCCGATTCTGGATGTGGATCGGAAGAGGGTTGTTCAATCGTCTCCTCACCATTGGTTCCTTGCAGCCCGATTGGTGCATCCATTACGGGAATAGGGGGAGGCGGGACGGAATATCCGTTGCCGGCTGGAGGAGGAGTTTCCTGAGCGACCGGTTGCTGTGGCAGCACCTCTTCCGGGGTTGCTGCCATGGTTGGTGAATAGTCGGCAACGGGTTTACGCTGCGGTTTCACGGCGGCAAAATCCGGGTGCTTGTGGTTGAAATACTTGTGACCAACTTTTTGCCACGCGCGCCTTGCCTGACGAATTACCTGCCGGGGAAACAGACCGGATTCCATGCTGCCCCAGTTGTGGTCGTCTGCCAACTCAGAGGCGAATTCGGTAGCCAACTTTGGTGCTACATTGATGCTCTCCAAGCGGGCGCAGACAAGAGCCTGGGCTTCATCTGCCGGCAGTGCAGAGAGCTTGGCCTGCTCTCCTTCCAATCGATCCAGCCAGGCAGATGGAATTTTGCTGGCGAACACGGATTCCCACACATCGTCATTCAGACAGAGCAGAGTCAGCGATTTGGGGACTCCGGTTCTGATGTCGGTTAACATTTCAGCAATCGCCATTCCAGCGCTGTCTGAACCGTGGAATCCATCCAGATGATCAACGACCAGTGCGATGGGGCGGCATTCGGAAGCTAGCCGCATCAATTGCAAAACCCGCTCTCGCGCTTCTCCATCGCTCAATCCGCGAAGGGGTTCCAGCGCATCATCGTATTCCTGAGCATAGTCAGTGAAAACTCCGGTCCAGAAAGCTACCTCCGGGGCGCTCAAGTTCAGCTTGGGGCCCAATTCAGGTGCCGCATAGCGCGCCAGTTCACCACCTTTTTTGTTTACCCAGCTCAATATCTTCGACTTGGAAGAACGACTGAAAATTTCCCGGAACTCCATGCGCAGCGATGCCGCGCTTTCGGGGCAATCTCTCTCATCCAGAGCTCCCTGAGTCAGATTTGCCCGCACCAGAGAGGAGAGGTAAAAACGTGCTGTCTCATCGAGCAAAGAGCATTCCAAATTTTGCGGGCACTCCGTCCGGCGGTACTGCTGCAGGAAGGCTGCCAGAATTACCTGCCACGAAATACTCTTCGAAGGGCAGAATGGCATGTCGAGTGCTGCGACCAATGCTTCGGTTGTGCTTCTGAGTCGACCAACCAAATGAGTCTTGCCATAACCCGCCCGTGGCGAGGAGATCAGAAGCGTGCGACCGGTGCTGCCCCAGCTACGTGTTTGATTCACTTCCCCGATGAGATCTTCCACTGCGCTGACGCATTGCTCCATGGCTTTATCATGGATCGCAGAGATTCCCGGCAGAGGAGTCGCGTGAGGTACGAAAATTTCGTCGACGAAAGGATTGGGAATTTTTTCGTCCTGGGACGACGGATCAGCGAAGTCTTTCATTCAAATCGGCGTATGACGGTATTGTGGTTCAAATAACCGTCGAATTATCAGACATGAATCGCAAAAAAGCAAACTTTTTATATTTTTGATAAAATCCCTTTTTTTGAGGATTAGTGATGGAGGCGGGAAAAAGCCCTGATTTGTGCTTGTCGAAAGCCTGCGATTTGGTAAGACAAATCCTCTCTTTAACCTTATCGAGAAGCAATAATTTATGAGTATCAAAGCAGATGGTATTACCCCGAACGCAGGACGTCTCCTGTGGGCGGGATTTATGGCGATTCTGGCGGCCGGTGTCGGCTTCGGAGTTCGTGGCGGTATTCTGGCAA
>JAHDCN010000366.1:2095-3296 GCA_020629815.1 Verrucomicrobiota bacterium | reverse complement strand
TCGGACTTGATCCATTCCTGTGCCTTCCACTTTCCTTCCTCGGGATCGACCTCGGCAAGCTTTCTCAAGGCCGCGATCCGCAGAGTAGTGTGATCGGAACTCATTAGCGGATTGATCAAGGGGGTAAGCTGCTCCGCATCGCCTTTGATCATTTCCAACGCGACCGCGCGCACCTCGGGCTCGATGGTTTCCCCCTCGATCAACTTAGTCAGTGATTCGTTGTCGGGCTGGATCGCGTATTGAGTAGACAGGCGCATGCCCGCTTCCTGTACGGCAGTGGAATTGGCTCCGATAATGAGCGCGATATAAGGTTTCAATGCCGCCTTCACTTCTTCTACCGGAAGCTGATCAGGCGCAGTTCGCGCCCTACCGGTGACAGCGTCCAATCTGGGCGGATCCATCCATTCGGCGAGCCGCTTGATGGCGAACAGGCGCTGGTTTTCTTTCGCTGTATTCTTTGATGCAAATTCAGCCACTCGACCGACGCATTCTGCTGTTCCCAGTCTGGCATTGGCATTCAGCGCGCGGAGAACGTAGGCATCTGTGGTGTTGCTTTTGTGAAAGAGAGAAGACGCCAAAGCCGGCATGGCTTCGGTGATGGAAAAATCATCGTGAATCGCCAGCGCCGCTTCGGTGGAAACGCTCACATGGCGGGATTGGAGAAACTCGGCAACCTTCGGGTGTTGCATTCGACGCAGAGCCACCACTCCGGCGATCTGCTTGCCCTCCTGACGAAGCAAAAGATCAACGATTCTCTCGGCAGGAACGTTGGTTAGTGCCTCGATAACAGCATGTCTGAGGTAAGGATCGCGGGTTCCGGCAATGCGCTCGATCAAGCCGATGTTGTCATCATTGATGTGTTTCTTTGAGGCTAACAGTGCGTAAAAAGTGTTCTGATTTTCTCGAAAGTTGTAGAGCGCTCCACGCAGTATTTCCGGATCGATGTCATCAGCTTCCGCCACGATTTTCAGAAGCTGTATGTCGGCATTAGTATAGGAAGAGTGACCGACGTGTTCCTTGCGCAAAAGCTCGTTAAATTGGTCGGTCGTGATTTTTCCCTGACGCAAGAGTTGCCCGACACCCCAGATGGCATGGATTTGCCCCAACTCCCCTTGATCCAGGATTTCACTGGTAAGCTGATCCACTAACGTGGACTCACCCTTGGGCCGGCTGTAGTGATCAGCTCGCGCCAAGAGCAAAT
>JAHDCN010000366.1:0-1995 GCA_020629815.1 Verrucomicrobiota bacterium | reverse complement strand
CGATACTGATAGTTGCAGCGCCACCCGGCATCCATGCCTTTGACGATGTGGATGAAACGCTCTTTCTCTCCAGGTTGGTCGGCATCGTTGTCGACGCCGAACAAATTCCCATATTCATCGAAAGCCAGCTCCTGCACATTTCGGAGCCCCCAGGCAAAGACTTCGAAATTTGAGCCGTCGGGTTCACAGCGCATCACTGCACCTTGATTGGGATGGTGCCACTTCTTGCCATCCTTATCCGTTACGGACAATCCTTTGTCACCAATGCTCCAGTAGATTCGTCCGTCGGGCCCAACGGTGAGACCGTGCATATCGTGACCCGCGTAGGCGATGTGCAGTCCGTAGCCCGTTGAGATGATTTCCCGCTTATCCGCTGCACCATCGTTGTCGGAGTCTTCGAGGCTCCAGACATCCGGAGCGATGGTGGCGTAGACTTTTCCCTCGTGCCACAGCACCCCGGCCGCAATGCCCGTGACCTCGGTTTGGAAATCTTCGGCAAACGTGATGATCGAATCTGCCGTGCCATCGCCGTCGGTGTCCTCCACTTTGTAAATCCGCTCGCTGAGAACTTTCAGGTCATTGAAATCAGAAACGCCATCACCGTTCAGATCCTTGGTATGGTTGACTGCGTCCGGATTGTCAGCCGCTAGCTTCTCGTGAAAGAATGCCTTCTTTTCTGCGACACTTTGAAAAGAAACGTCGGCCTCAATCCATTCGGTGTGCTGGCGAATATCGAGATCCTGAATTTTCCTTCGCTGGGTCTGCGTCACATAGGCGACACCGTTGTCATCAAAAGCAATCGCTACCGGATCCGGCACATTCAGATCTCCGCTCCATTTCTCGAAAGTCAGAGGATTCTCTTCCTCTGCCGCCAGGCGAATGCTAACGGCCAAAACGAGGAGTAGGAACGAACAGGATTTCAAATTCATCGGGACTGGAAAAATGCAGGGTAACCGCTCGACGCGCAACTCCGGAAGCGCTTGTTTCTGCGCCGTTCCCGTGTTACCTGCCCCTCGATGGACTCGGAACGAATCGGCGAAATCACTATGGACTATCGCGTGCCCTATGCGGACACCGATCAGATGGGGGTGGTCTATTATGCCAACTACCTGGTTTTCTTTGAACGCTCGCGGAACGAGATTCTGCGTTCGCTGGATTATCCCTACACGCGCTTTGAAGAAGAGGGACTGATCCTGCCGGTGATCGAAGCACATTGCAATTACAAGCGCCCCGCCCGCTACGATGACCTGCTGCAAATTCACGGTTGGCTGGAGGTCGAGAGCAAAACCAAAGTCCGCGCCCGCTGTGAAGTGTTGCGTGGCGAAGAGTTGCTTGCCGAGGGTTACACCGTCCATGCCTGCCTTTCGGCAGAAACGATGCGACCCGTGCGATTGCCGGAAATTTCCTAGACATGTCTACCCCCAAAAACATCGAGGCGGTCATCTTCGACATGGACGGCCTGCTGATCGATACCGAGGCCCCGGCGAAACGCGCCTGGCAGGAGGGGGCTCGTCGGCTGGGTTTGGAAATTGATGATGAAACCATGCTCGGTCTGATTGGGCGCCATATCGAAGATTGTCTGGATATCCTGAGTGAGAAACTCGGTCGTGACCTGCGTGAGATGAATTTCATGGAACAAGTCGATGACATCTACTTCTCGCACTTTTTACGTCACGGGATCGGTGTGAAAGACGGAGCCTTTGATTTGCTCGAGTGGCTGCATGAAAATGACGTCACCCGCGCCGTGGCGACTTCGTCGGAAAAAGAGATCGCCCCCCGGAAACTTCGCCTCGCACGTCTGGAGCATTTCTTTCCCCTGATCGTTTCCGGCTGTGAAGTGAAGCAGTCCAAGCCCGCGCCGGATATCTTTCTGCTCACAGCCGAACGACTCGGAGTGAATCCGGAGAATTGTATTGTGTTGGAAGATTCCTACACCGGCATTCAGGCTGCCACCTCAGCAGGTATGACCGCCTTCATGATTCCGGATCAATTACC
>JAHDCN010000365.1 GCA_020629815.1 Verrucomicrobiota bacterium | reverse complement strand
GTTGCATCAGGTGCGCGGTGTAGCCGCGCTTCACTAGCTCATCAAATGCCGTCATCGCCTGCTCCGGAACCGGCTGCTCGGCCTGGTATCCCAACTTTGGATATTCGACAATTCGTTGAAAATCCCCAACCAGTTCGGACACAACATCTTCGGGTGAATGGCCCTCCGCAGGACTGTGCAGAAAGTGGGTATCCGGATAAGAGAAGCAGACACTCGCCTCTGGCCAAAACTGCTGCATCGTCGAGAGCCCACGGCGAGTCATATTTGGTTTCGCCACCAGAATAACTGATTGCACTTCGATCTCTTTGGCTTCGCAAAGGGCGCGGGTGAACTGCACATTCTCGCCGGTGTGAGTTGCTTTGGGCTCGATCAGGATTTGGTCTGGCGATGCTCCGCATTCCACCGCCCGGTCAGCGAACATTTCCGCTTCTGACTTGGGCCACTTACCAATGGTAAAATTCCCCTGAGCTCCGGAGAAGACGCAAAGTGGCGCCCAGCTCTCCTGCAACAACTCAGCACATCGATTTGCCACCCGAAGGTCGTAGCTCCCGAGTCCCAGAATCAAATCGGATTTTACCAACTCCTCATCGATCCGGTGATAGTCCCAAAGAATCTGAGCCAACTCGATGTCTTCTTCGGTCATCAGACGAAATCGGTTGGGGCGATACTAGTCAAACGTATCCATCGGTGGCGCTCCCATCGTGGAGTAGCCGCAATCAACGTGAAGCACTTCACCGGTGACTCCGCTGGCAAGTTCACTCAGCAGGTAGACAGAGCTGTCGCCCACATCCTTGCCTTCGATGTTTCGTTTCATCGGCGCAACCTTCCCGGTGTAATCGATCATTTTGTCGATGTCACCAACAGCGGACGCAGCGAGAGTTTTCTGTGGACCGGCTGAAATGGCATTCACCCGGATATTCTGCGGCCCCAGATCATAGGCAATGTAGCGAACCGAAGCTTCCAGCGCTGCCTTGGCGACTCCCATTACGTTGTAGTTTGGGATGACTTTCTCACTGCCCAGATAACTGAGTGTGACGATGGAGCCCCCATCGGGCATTAACTCGGCAGCCTCGCGGGCCATCGGGATCAAACTGTAGGCACTGACATCCAATGCCAACGCAAAGCCCTCCCGCGTGGTATCGACGAATGTTCCTTCCAAATCATCGGTCTTGGCGAAAGCGATACAGTGGACAAAAAAATCGATATTCCCGAAGTCTGTCTTAATCGCTTCAAAGCCATCTTTGATCGACTCGTCGCACTGAGCGTCCATCGGACACGAAAATGAAATTCCCTCTTTGTCGGCAATCTTTTTTACCCGTCGCTCCACTGACTTCCCCGGCAAATACGCCAACCCGATCTCCGCTCCATTTTCCTGAAGACTCTTCACAATATGGTAGGCGAACGAGTACTCATTCACGAGCCCCGTAACAATCCCCTTCTTTCCTTCTAACAGCGACATCCTGCCATTTATTGACATGCGGCTGTTTTTTCAAGGGAATATTGCCGAAACGCTTTCAGAAAAATCCCGTGAATCTCATTCGAAATCCGCTCAATCTTGTCGAACTGTAGCGTTTCTTTGAAGTCGCTTCCGAAAATCACTTATCCCGATCTACCCGTCGCCCGTGAACGGGACGCGATCCTTGCGGCTTTGAAGGATCATCAGGTCGTAGTGGTGGTTGGTGATACCGGTTCGGGAAAAACCACGCAATTGCCGAAGATGGCTTTGGAATCGGCGGTGGCGCGGGGTGTGAAACGCGGACGCGTCGGCTGTACCCAACCACGCCGAATTGCGGCAGCCAGCGTAGCGAAGCGGGTGGCCGAGGAAATGAATACCTCTCTCGGGCAGGTCGTCGGTTACCAGGTGCGGTTTCAGGAAAAGGTGTCCCGCGACACGCAGCTGAAGTTCATGACCGACGGGATCCTGCTGGCGGAAACTCAGGGCAGCGCTGACCTGCGCCAGTATCACACCCTGATCATTGATGAGGCCCACGAGCGCAGCTTGAACATCGACTTTTTGCTCGGTTACCTGAAGCGACTGCTCGACCGCCGCAAGGATCTGAAGGTGATCATTTCCTCTGCGACTCTGGACGCGGGCAGCTTTGCGAAGTTTTACGATTGCCCCGTAGTTCATGTCGAAGGCCGGACGTTTCCCGTAGAGGTGGAATACCTGCCGCGCAATGATCGCGAAGATTTGCCCCGTCATGTCGCCCGCGCAGTCGAACAGATCAGCGACTACGACGAAGAGGGTGACATCCTGGTATTTCTTCCCGGTGAACGCGAGATTCGCGAATGTGCTGATTTGCTGGAGGGCAAAAAGTTTCGCGGCACCGAAGTCTGCCCGCTGTTTGCCCGGCTCGGACTGCAGGATCAGCAGCGCATTTTTTCCCCTTCAGGAAATCGAAGGCGAATTGTCCTGGCTACCAATGTGGCGGAAACATCGTTGACCATCCCGGGGATCATCTATGTAATCGATTCGGGCGTCGCCCGCATTAGTCGCTGGAATCCCGGGCGCCAAATTCAACGCCTGCAAATCGAACCTGTTTCGCAGGCCAGCGCTAACCAACGCAAAGGCCGTTGCGGACGCGTGACCGATGGCATCTGTGTACGTCTGTACGATGAAGAGGATTTTGAGGCTCGTAGTGAATTCACCGATCCGGAAATTCGGCGATCTTCTTTGGCAGGCGTGATTCTTCGGATGAAATCGCTGAAACTTCCGGAGATCTCCGAGTTTCCTTTTATCGATCCCCCGAAGACCAAGAACATCAGCGAGGGCTATCGCACCCTGCGCGAGATTGAAGCGCTGGATAAAAACAAAGAACTGACTCCAATCGGTCGCGAACTGGCGCGTATACCGGTTGAGCCGCGACTGGGACGTATGCTAATCGAAGCCACCGATCGCGACTGTCTCGGCGCGATGCTCGTGCTGGTCTCTGGTCTGACAGTCATGGACCCGCGGGAACGTCCGGCGGAGAAAGCGAAAGAGGCAGACGACGCGCACGCGAAATGGGACGATGAAGATTCGGATTTCTTGTCCTACCTGCACCTGTGGGAAGACATCTGCGAATTTCGGGACGGAAGAAAATGGAAGCGGAATCAGCTGCGCAAATTCTGCCGACAGAATTTTCTCAACTACCGCCGCATTCTGGAGTGGGATAACCTGCGTCGTGAGCTGGGGCAATTGGGAAAGAAGGAACTGAAGTGGAAGTGGCGCGAATTCGAAGGCCACGAAATCAATGATGGCGAATACCAAACTCTGCACGAATGCCTGATCGCCGGTATTCCGCGTCAGTTCGGCGT
>JAHDCN010000364.1 GCA_020629815.1 Verrucomicrobiota bacterium | reverse complement strand
CCTTCGAGCTTCTCGAGGCGTCGAAACCAGAACAGTTTTCGCTGCCACCAGGGAGGGGCTTCGATGGCCTCACCTTCAATCCACTCACCATCTTTTCGATGGGCCACCTTCTCCATTTCATTTTCCCGAAAGGTAAGGCGGACATCTTGATCGAGTTCACCGACGAGGCGTTCCAGTTCGAATCGCGGAAATACTTTCCGGTCCGGGTTGGCAAACTGCTGAATCCCGGCCGGCCGATTGGTCGGAGATAGAATATCCGGCTCCGCTTCGAGGAGAGTAACCATGTTCTGCTGATAGGGGAACAGGTCTGCGCGTTTCAGGAAAAGATGGTTCGTCTCGCCTTCTGTTCGCAGGTTCGAATACATGCTGAAAGAAGTCTGCGTTTTCAATCCGATCCAGGGCATAAGGCCGTTGCCTAAAACCAGAAGCAAACCGATCCAGGCTGGCGTCCACTGCCATTTGCCAACTAAAAGCCCCGGCGCGGTGCGGCGTTCCCATCCTGCTCGCAGGTAGCTGAAGCCGAACCAAATGCCCCACAGAATAAAAATTGCGAATCCCAGTCGGTTGGCGGTCTGAAAAGTCGTGTAGTCACGCGCCAGAGTGAGATAGAGTGTGCCTTGAGTGATCAGGGTAACAAAGAAGATCCACATCGCTGCAAAGGCAGCTCGCCGCTGTCCTTTTGCATAATCTCCGCCACCCAGTTTTTCCAACTGGACCCGCCAGTGCTGGGTCATGGTTTCTCCCCAGGACTGCGGCAGGAAAAAGAAAAGCAGGGCGAGGATCAATGAGCTGAAACTGTAAATGCCGGCTGCCGGGTGAATCGATAGCCAGAGGTGAAACATCACCGCAGTTACAAAGCCGAGCAATCGAGTGCGGCGGATCAGGAGCAAAATCGGAATGGCCAGCTCAAAAAAGAATGAGCCCCAAATAGCACCTTGAAGCGCCCAGGTCTGCGTTGGCACAATCCCCCCAAAGTAAGCGGCAATCTCTTTGTGAAGAACAGCAGCACAACTGATCTCGGGATTCAGGTAGTCGCGGTTGATTTTCTGAATCGCAGCCCAGAAATACATGACGATGACTGCCAGTCGAATCACGGGTGCAATGCTGATCAGAAACTCTCTGCCTCCCGGAACAGAGGGCCTGTGTTGTTTGAAATAGTGGATCGTAGCTGCGATCACGATCAACGTGGTGACAATTGCGACCGCGTAGCGTCCGGTGAAGTCCGGCGTTTGTAAAAACAGCAGTTTCACCACGAGCGCACCCAGAAAAAACCAAAGGCCCGTTTTCCACGAGGGCAGGGCTTCACGGGATTGGCGGGAAACATCGGGTCGAAAGAAGACCCCAATGAGCCCAAGCAACATGATGATATGCAGCATGCCCTCGTACAAAATATGGTTCGGAACGAACGGCATCTTGTGGCCGAGATTCACCAAAGAGGCGACCACCAAAAGCGAAAAACGAACCAGACAACGCGGCCAGAAAAGAACGGCGATGGCAGCAAACACCAATACCCAGCCAGGCCAGCGTTCAGTCCAAAACGTAAAGGCAAGCTGGTGAATCAGGGTCGTAGCCGCCCAAATAACCGCGAACACAGAGAACGGGTGATAGGCCTGACTTCGTGGTTCGGTCATGCAGGATGAATCACAATCTTGCGACAAGTTAGGGATTCCGGCAATCGGTAAATCCCGCTTTCATTTCACTCGGGCTACCCACCTCCCGGCGGACGGTTGAATGGTGCGGCTGCATCACGAGCCTCCTGCTCAAGAACTGAGTTCCAATAACCATCTCGAACACATTGAATCAGGTATTCTTCAAGGAAACCCCGGATACCTCCCAGTCGTTCGTATTGGGCGACGTGCACCAATTCATGAACCAGCAGGCTGGGATTCGATTTTTGTGAAGCGTCCAGAAAAATGCCGTAGTTCACTGCCATACCGGTAGGGGAATCAAGTCGGACACGGGAGATAAATGCCAGAATTCGGGAAAGGAAAAAACCGGGAGTCGGGACACGCTCTACCGGGAGAACGCGAACTTCATCCGGTCGATCAACGCCGACCTCTTTTGCCCAGCGGGTTTCCCACTCGGAAAGAGCGCGGCCTTCAGACAGAACTCTTTGTTCCTGCCTGCGAATCCAGCGCACTCCCAGAGGAAGTGCCACAAAGACCAGTTTCTTTGCCCAGAAGGTGCCCATCAACAGTTAGGAGGGAGTTTGAACGAGTACGTTCAAATTTTCCACTACTGTCGTGAATTTCCTGACCCCGAAAAACCATTGCCCTATTTGATGAATCGAAACGTCATTGGGTATTGATACGTCTCTCCATTGCTCGTCTTGACGGTAGCTAAAATGGGGAAAACGATGGCGACAATTGCCAGTGCGATAAGCCCGAATATACCAATGACAATGAAGACCAGGAGAGAACAAATAAGCCCGGCGATCAGCAAGGTGATCTGAAAATTCAGGGATTCTTTTGCGGCGCAGCCAACTTTCTCCGATTCCTCCTTTTTCAGCAGCCAGATGACCAGCGGTCCGATGAATCCGGGGATGCCGATAATGTTGGTCAGCCCCGTCAGGTGAGACGCCAGCAGCCAGGTGCTTTCCTCTTCAGGTGTGAGGACCTTCGCCTCACTCGGTTCGTTATTCTCATTTTCCATGGTACTGTTTTACTACCCGTATTTCCCGGGATTCTTACAGGCGAATGGAAAATGAACCGACTACGCGTTCAGCTCTGAGCCGGCCTTTTCGAATTCAGCCCGCAACTCCTCGTAATTTTTCGTCACCGGAAACTGGGGAAACTCCTCGATCACATTATCGGGTGGGCAAAACAGAATCCCACGGTCCGCTTCACCGAGCATGGTGGTGTCATTGTAGGAGTCGCCCGTGGCGATGACTTGAAAGTTCAATTCATGAAAGCGTTTCACTGCCTCACGCTTCTGGTCCGGCATCCGCAGGCAATATTCCTCAATTTTCCCTGAGTCGGGATTGATCCCCAGCTTGTGGCAGAACAAAGTCGGGTAACCGAGCTGAGCCATCAATGGGGCGGCGAACTCATAAAAGGTATCCGACAGGATTACCACCTGAAACCGCTCGCGCAGCCAATCGAGGAAGTCAGCAGCGCCATCGAGCGGCGACAGAGTCCCGATGACTTCCTGTATTTCGTTCACTCCGAGGCCGTGCTCTTCCAGAATCCGCAGGCGCTGAGTCATCAGCACATCGTAGTCGGGGATATCCCTGGTCGTCGCCAGTAATTCATCGATTCCGGTTTTGTGCGCGAAATTGATCCAGATTTCCGGGATGAGAA
>JAHDCN010000363.1:2187-3313 GCA_020629815.1 Verrucomicrobiota bacterium | reverse complement strand
ATGGAAACCGGATCGAACTTGTGATTGTGGCACTGTGCGCATTGCACCGTCGTGCTCATAAAGGCATTGAAAACCGCGCTGACCATATCGTCCCGGTCCAGATGCTTGGCGATTCGCCCATCGACCTTGCCCTCGCCCACCTCAGTGTGCGCGATGAAATCCCACGACCCTGCAGCGACAAATCCAAGCGCGATGATTCCGTCCGGATCATTTGGAAACAACGCGTCGCCCGCGACCTGCTCCTGCACGAAACGACCCCACGGTTTGTCGTCGTTGAAGCTGCGAATCACATAGTCGCGATACGGCCAGGCATTGAAACGCGCCTTGTCCTTGTCGTAGCCATGGCTCTCGCCGTAGCGAGCGACATCCAGCCAGTGACGCGCCCATTGCTCACCGTAGCGGGGCGAAGCCAGGAGACGCTCGACTAATTTTTCGTAGGCCGCATCCGCATCCTGTTTCGATGCTTCGATAAATTTGCGCACTTCCTCGGGTGTCGGCGGCAATCCAGTCAGGTCAAAGGTCAGGCGACGGATCAGGGTGCGGGCGTCAGCTTCCGGCGAGGGCGACAACTTCTTCTCCTGCAGTTTGGCGAAGACAAAATGGTCGATCTCATTACGCGCCCATTTTTGAACAGGAGATAACGGAGGCAACAGAGATTTGTCTTTTTGTTTTGCTCCGTTTTCTTTGTTTCTTCCTGTTCCAATCTGCCCGGGCACTGCACTCTTTTTAATCGGCTTCAGCGACCACCAATCGGTATCGACGAGGCGACGGTCCTTCAGCGTGGTACCCTCGGGAATCGGCGCGCCTTTCTTGATCCACTGACGCAACGATTCCACTTCTTCACGAGAAATCGGATCGCGCTTCGGCGGCATCTCGGGGTTCTCACCGGAAACCACATCAAGAATCAGCTCCAGGTCATCGATTCCCAATGGTGAATGGTCGAGCACCACGTCGCCTTTCTTGTCGTGACCGTTGTGGCATTCGACGCAGTGATTCTCCAGGACAAGCAAGGCTGCTGAAGGGGCGTCGGCAGAGCCAATCGTCAACAGGGCCGTGCTGACCAAGCAATGAAGTAGCCACAGCCATCTCATACGTCCGCGTCTTCTACCAAGTTTGGTTAGTTTTT
>JAHDCN010000363.1:0-2087 GCA_020629815.1 Verrucomicrobiota bacterium | reverse complement strand
GATGTGGAGATCAAGGAAGGTTGGAATACCGTTTTACTCGAGTTCCACAAGCAGGAGATGGTAGGGCATCTGAACGGTGAAGTGGTCAACTTTGGCTCGACGGAGGAACCCATCCAGGCACCGAAGAATCAAGTCACCTTATCAGCTCATGGGACGGTTTCTTTTCGGAACTTGAAAGTATGGGCCGGTGATGAGGAATCGGCGCATCCTGATTGGGAGAAAACCAGAAAGAAGCTGTAGTTTTCTCCTGCAGGTTTGAATCGAAGAATTCTCTACTTCCTCTTCGGCGCAATTCGAAAGTCGCAGATCACGACACGCTGTTCGCTGTGCTTGCCGATGGCGGTGGTCATTTTTTCCAGCTCGATGCCTTCGGATGCCCAGACCTGTTGCAGGCGCAAGAGAGATTCCCTGGCCGGGTAGGTGTTGCCCCAGCCGTCGCCAACCAGTCGATAGCTGTCCCGGAAATCCTTTTCTTTCATCGGGCGGAAAATGTCATCTCCGGCTGGAGTTCCGAAATTACCGGCGATCAATCGAGGTGGCAGGCGTTTCTCCTCTGAGATATCCATGACGTAGCGGCGAACTTCGCGGCGGTTCTCAATACGCTTTCGGGTCATTTCGCCCCGGACTTTTTTCTTCCAGGCGTGCCAGGTGGGCAGGTTCTCCGGAAGATCGACGTTGGTGATATCGATGATCGGCTTCTTGGTGCCGGGCTGCCATCTCACATGAAGGGTGGATGATTGGCTTTCACCGGTTTCGAGGAGGAATTCTCCACGGGCTAAAACAGCAGTGCCTTTGTCAGAGACGGCCACATCAAAAGAGTCGGCGCTATCGCGAAAAATCTCAGAAGCGACCCGGTAAAGTTCGGGATACGGCGGGGCGTTTTGCACCAGAATGATGTCGGGTTTCAGGCGCCCTGCTTCCCGGACAGCGTCCATAGTCCGTTCGCGACAGCGAACTGAGACGAGTCGATAGGGGGCTGGCGCGCGCTGTTCTTCATCTGCTTTTTCCGGTCTCAGATCACCGACAAAATCCCGGTAAACACTGCGTGACTCTTCGGGTAGGGAAATGGCAGCAAGTATTGCAGTGCAAAGCAGGACCACTGAGGCGGTGTTGCGAAAGAACAACCAGCAAAGGGCAAAGGCGACAATCGCCAGAGTGGTCCAAAACCAGATCGGCAGGACCGTTAAAAAAACCATCGAGTCCCAGCGGTTCAGGTAGCAAACAGTCACGGCGAGGAAGCCGACCAGTAAAATGGACGGCACCAGAAGGCTGAGCAGTTTGACCAGGTTTCTCCACATGATTTCCGACTCAACAGGGTTGGGTTGCTGACCTAACCCTGTTAGGTCCCGGAGCATACCCTGTTGACTCCGCACTATAGGACGTGTTTGCTCGCTGCGCTATGCTGGAAGATTTGAAAGAAGAAGTCTGGAAAGCCAACCTGATGCTGGAATCGGAAGGGCTGGTTAAGTTGACTTGGGGCAATGTGTCCGGGATTGATCGCGATAAAGGTTTGTTTGTGATCAAACCAAGTGGGGTGGCTTATTCTGATTTGCAGCCGGATAATCTGGTGGTTCTCGATTTGGAAGGAACGGTAGTGGAGGGCAAATTGAATCCGTCTTCCGACACGCCGACTCACCGGGTTTTGTATTGTGAATTTGAAGACATCGGCGGAATTACCCACACGCATTCGGCCCACGCGACGATGTTCTCCCAGGCAGGCGTAGAGTTGCCTTGTCAGGGCACGACTCATGCTGACCATTTTTATGGAACGGTGCCGGTGGTTCGCGAGTTGAATCCGGAAGAGGTCGCCGAGGATTACGAAACCAACACGGGGGTTGCGATTGTTGAGTGTTTCCGGGAAAAGGGCATCAAACCGATGGAGATGCCGGCTTGTTTCCAGAAATATCACGCTCCGTTTACCTGGGGGAAAAATGCTATCGACTCGGTGAAGAATTCAGTCGCGCTTGAGGTCTGTGCGCAGATGGGGCTGGGCACCTGGCAACTGAATGCCGATCAGATGGGGATTCCGGCGCACATTCTGGATAAGCACTATCTGCGCAAGCACGGTCCCGGTGCGTACTACGGGC
>JAHDCN010000362.1 GCA_020629815.1 Verrucomicrobiota bacterium | reverse complement strand
TGGATGGATGGTTGTATGCAGTGCGCGGGGAGCCGGAGCAAACCAGCGTCGATGTACACGGTTACATCGAGCATCTGGATGCGTTGATCAACAAGATGCAGGAAGAGGGATACTAATTTTAGTTGTTGGTTGCCTGTTCTTGGTTGTTGGTTCTCCTATGGCTTCGCAATACATCATGATCGGCGGTTTTCTCGGTGCGGGAAAGACGACGGTGATCCAGCGCTTTGCGGAATACCTCGATGAGCGGGACAAAAAGGTCGGCCTGATCACCAATGACCAGGGTGCCGGGCTGGTGGATTCCGCGATTGGCCGGTCGAATCAGTTTCCCGTGGAGGAAATTTCCGGCGGTTGCTTTTGTTGCCGGTTCAATTCGCTGATCGATGCTGCTACGAATCTGACCGAGGAGACACGGCCGGATGTGTTTCTGGCGGAGCCCGTGGGCAGTTGCACCGATCTTGTGGCGACGGTCAGTCTGCCTTTGCAAAAAATTTACGGAGAAGACTATCGTGTTTCTCCACTGAGTGTCCTGGTCGATCCGATCCGGGCGGCGCGGGTTTTGGAGCTTGACGATTCGGGGCGAAAGTTCTCTCCGAACGTTACCTACATTTACCAGAAGCAGCTGGAGGAAGCTGAGTTCATCGTCATCAATAAGGTGGATTTGCTTTCCGATGAGCAACTCGAGACTTTGAAACAGGGGCTCGCTGAGCGCTACGATCAGGCGCAGGTATTCGTGATTTCGGCCCGGGAGGGCACCGGCTGTGAAGACTGGTTTGAAGCGGTGATTGCTTCGGAAATGAACGAGGCACGATTTCTCGATATTGATTATGATCGATATGGGGAAGGGGAGGCCCTGCTGGGGTGGCTAAATGCAACGGTCGAGATCAAGGCGGATGGCAAAGCCAATGAAGAGTTCGAGGGAAATGAACTGCTGGTCGATCTCGCTTCAGCCCTGCGGGCAAAACTGGAGGAGGAAGGCGCGGAGGTAGCTCATTTGAAGATGACCCTGACTCCTGAAGGTGACCCCTACGAAATCGCCGCGATTAATTTGGTGCGTGGCGATTCCGATCCGGAGTTGTCGCATCGACTGTATGAACCAATTGAGCATGGAGAACTGCTGTTGAATATTCGGGCGGAAGTTGATCCGGATACGCTGGAGCGCGCGGCAGATTCCGCTCTGGAGCAGGTGGTTGCGATTGAGAAAATGCTATTGTTCCGCATTGCTCACCTGGAGCATTTCCGGCCGGGAATGCCGAAGCCGACCCACCGCATGACCAGCGCGACCTGATGGCGAAATCCGTTTTCAGCACCGCTGTCTGCCTCGTCCTGGGGACGACGTATTGTTTTGTGCTGTGGATTGTTCTTTCGCACGATTACGACTGGGAGGCGATTCAGCCGTATTGGAAAAACCTGCTTTCCGGTTGGTGGATGACCATCCTGGTTTCGGCGGCGGCGCTGTTGTTGAGTATTCTGGTGGCAGCATTGCTCACGGCGGGGCAGATGTCTGCGCATCGGCCACCGCGTTTGTTGTCCCGCGTCTTTGTCGAGTTTGTTCGGGGAACTCCGTTGCTGGTGCAGATTCTTCTTGGTTACTACCTGGTCGCCAATTCGATGGGCTGGGACAATCGATTCTGGGTGGGAGTGGTGATTCTCTCTCTTTTTGCCGGAGCGTATTTGTCGGAAATTTTCCGTGGGGGTATTGAGTCGATTCCTGCATCCCAATGGAATTCGGCTCGCGCGATTGGTTTGAGCGATTCGCAGACCTATCGTCATGTGGTGATCCCGCAGGCGGTCCGACGTGTGTTGCCGGCTTCGGCCGGACAGTTTGCCAATCTGATCAAGGACTCATCGCTTTTGTTTGTGATCAGTGTCCATGAATTCACGATGCAGGCGCGGGAAACCAATGCCAATTCCTATGCCACGTTTGAATCCTATCTGCCGCTTGCGATCGGCTACCTGGCTTTGACCTTGCCGATCTCTTTATTCAGTCGTCGCCTGGAGGAGCGCTACCGATATGAGCATTGAACTCCGAAATATCAGCAAGCACTATGGGGAAACACGGGCGGTTGATGAGGTTTCTCTGGTTGTTCCGGATGAGGTGCAGGTGCTGGTTTTAATTGGCCCGAGCGGCGGCGGAAAGTCGACTTTGCTGCGTCTGCTTGGTGGATTGGAGGTTCCCACTTCGGGTGAGGTGCTCTACCAGGGACGATCACTGGGAACAGAGGAATCGAATCTTCGGCAATTCCGGCGAAAGAACGGTTTTCTGTTTCAGCAGTTCAATTTGTTTCCTCATTTGTCGGCGCTGGAAAATGTGATGCTGCCGCTGACCAAGGTGCATGACTTTTCGGCAGCAGAAGCGAAAGACCGGGCGATGTCCGGACTCGAACGGTTTGGTTTGCAGGCTCATGCGGAAAAAATGCCGGCTCAACTGAGTGGCGGGCAGCAGCAGCGGGTCGGTCTGGCGAGAGCGATGGCGCATCAACCGGGGTTGTTGCTTCTGGATGAACCGACTTCGGCCCTCGATCCGGAGATGAAGGCCGAGGTGCTTGAGGTGATTGATGAGCTGTGCCGGGAGGGGCAGCGTATTATTCTGACCACTCACGAAATGGGCTTCGCCAAAAAGTCCGGGGATCAGCTGGTGTTTCTCTCAAGGGGGAAAGTGATCGATGTCAGTGAAGGGACGGCATTCTTTGAATCGACCGATTCTCCTGAGATCAAAGGGTTTCTGGAAAAGGTGATGAAGTGGTGAAGCTCGTGGCTTCATTCAGCATTTTTCGCTGCGTTGATAAACTCTGCCACCTTCGCCAAGTCTTTGACTCCCGGGGACTCTTCCACTCCACTGGCGACATCGACAGCAGCGGGATTCACACTTTTCACCGCATCGCCAACATTGCCCGGGTGAAGGCCGCCGGCGAGGATGATCTCGCGATCCGGCCAGTCAGTTACTGCCCGGGCTCCGAGCTGCCAGTCCATGGTTTCCCCGGTTCCGCCGTATTCAACCGGGGCATAGGCATCGAGCAACAGCGTCGCTCCGGAATACCTTTCGGCGGCCTGCAACATGGATTCGTCTTTCACACCGAGCGCTTTGAATACCGGCCAGCCTTTGTTGAGGTAACTGTGCACAGTCTCTTCGCTCTCGTCGCCATGGAGTTGCAGCCAATCGATACCGCCCGACTGCAAAACGCGGTCGAGCTCTTCCTCCGACGGATTGACAAACACGGCGACTCGCTGGCATTCGCCCTCGATTTCTTTCAGCCAGGGGAGTGAGTCCTCCAGCGAAATGTAGCGCTTGGATTTGGGCCAGAAATTAACGCCGATTGCGTCAGCGCCAAG
>JAHDCN010000361.1 GCA_020629815.1 Verrucomicrobiota bacterium | reverse complement strand
TGCAAAATTTCCGAAGATCGAATCTCAAAGCGGATACGAGGTGAACCTAAGAGGGTTAGCTCATTGACTGTACCCTGTTAGATGGTGAAAAAGAACCGGAAATCTGTTTAGCTTTTAAAAATGAACGCAGCACGATCGATCGCCTTCGCTCAGTTGGTCTTGGTATTTTTCGTGGCAAGTGCATGGGGTGAGCCAGTCGCCCGTAAGGTAGGGCACCCGTCTTTCATGAGTCCGCACTCGAGACCGATTTTGTCTCATCAGGGATTGGTGTTTGTTGCCAATACGCCGGCTGACACGGTGGATGTTCTTGAGACGGACAGCGGCAAAGTCAAAACGCGGATCAGTGTCGGAGTGGATCCCGTCAGTCTGGCGATTCGACCGGACGGAAAGGAGCTTTGGGTTTCCAACCACATCTCGGATTCGGTGAGCGTGATCGATATTGAACCCGACAGCCCGACCCGGTTTTTGGTGGTGGCAACGGTTCAGGATTTTGATCCGGAGACCAAGGCGACTCAATTTGATGAACCGATGGGCATCGCTTTTGCCAACAATCGCAAAGCCTATGTCGCGCTGTCTTCAGAAAATGAGATTGCGGTGATCGACGTGGCCAGTCGCTCTGTTGCCAAGCGCTTAAAAATTCCGGCGCAGGATCCGCGTGCGATTGCGGTTCGCGGTGATCGACTCTATGTCATTCCGTTTGAATCGAATAACCAAACCCAGTTGTCCGGCGGACGAAAAATCGACGGGGACCTGGTCACTTTTGATATTTGGGAACACTCGGTTCATCACAACAATGTGCTTTCGTTGGGGCACGTGACGGACATCGTGAAACACCCGGAGGTTCCCGACCGCGATTTGTTTATCTTCGACACAAAAACGGATCAACTCATTCGCAGCGTTGATTCTCTGGGGACGCTTCTCTATGGGCTCACGGTGGATTCAAAGGGGCGCGTCTTTATTGCACAGACCGATGCCCGCAATGATGCTAACGGTCGCGCCGGAACGAAGAAACACGGATTGGCCGAGCTGGGTAACCGGGCTTTTCTGAACCGCATCACCCGGGTCGGCTCCGGTGAATCGGATGTGCCGGTATTTTTCGATCTGGAACCACTGCCTCCCGCTACACTCGATCCGGCGAAAGCAGTCGCGACACCTTTTGCCATCCAGGTCAGTCCGGATGATTCGACGCTTGTTTTGACGGCTGCCAGTTCAGACAAAGTCTGCCTCATTAATGCCGAAACCGGTCAGCAGATCAGCGCGATCGAAGTCGGGGCTGTGCCGCGGGGGATTGCCCTCGAATCCGACGAAAAGGGCCGCCCCGTCAAAGCCTGGATTCTCAACGCAGTGGCCAACACGGTTTCTCAAATTGATTTGAGAAAGCTGGCGAAGCCAAAGCTCGTCGCCACCATCTCGCTGGAAGATCCGACGCACGCAGCTGTGAAGCGCGGTCGCATCGCATTCAATACCGCGCGTGCATCGTCGACCCGCTCGTTTTCCTGTGCCAGCTGTCATCCCGATGGCCATACCGACCAGTTGCTGTGGGTTTTGAAGACTCCGATCGTCACGGGTGGCAATCAAATCATGCCGCGCTCGACCATGCCCATTCGCGGCCTTCGCGACACCGCGCCGTTTCATTGGGACGGCATTCCGGGAGATCCCTACGGTGGAAACAACAGCGCCAATATTCAGGGACATTCCGAGCCCAATGCGGATATAGAGAATCCGGAGAGCGCTGCCCGGCACCTGATCGATGGAGGACTGGCGTCAACCATGTTGCGAGTCGGGGATGAAACGAAAAACGACGAAGGTAAGTCGGGTTTTCTCAGCGCAGCCGAACGCGATGATCTAGCGAAGTTTCTGCTTGGAGTGACCTATCCTCCTGCACCACGCCGGTCCTATACCAATGTATTGTCCAACCGGGCGGAGAAAGGTTTCGAGCTGTTTCATATTCTCGGCAACCACGAAGGCAAGCCGCAGGCGAATGTCTGTGGCAATTGTCACCGCATGCCTTTCTGGGTCAGCACGAATGCAGCGGACACAGGCATGGACACACCCACCTGGCGCGGCGCTTATGACCGCTGGTTAATTCTTCCTCAGGGCCGCCTCAATGTGATTGGTTTGGACTTCTTTGCGCGGATCGCCGATCAGGGTATTCCCGAGCGCGAGATGTGGAAATTTTCCTGGCGCGGAAAGGAACGCTTCGATCCGGTTTGGGAAATGGTTCTCGAGGGCAGCACCGGATTCGCAGGTGCCTTCGCCCGACAGATCACAGTGAACCAAAAGACTGCTACGCAGAAACATACAGGTGAGTTCCTCGACGCTTTGGAAGAAGCGTCCTGGGAAGGTGCGGTGGTTTTGCAGGTGGAAGGGAAACTCAAAGGCCGTCCCGTGGCCTTGCAGTTTCAGGAGGGGGGCTACGCTGAAGCGACCAGTGAAGGAAACAGATGGCCTCGCGCTGCTTTGATCCAGTCAGCGTTGTCGGGAGATTTCATTGGGACTTTCACGGCGCGGCATGGTGCCGGCGATGATTACGAAACCCCTCAGCCGGCGCTCTGGACGTTGAGCGAGATTCATACGCAGAGTGGTCCGCAGAGATTTCCCGTTTTGTTCGACGGGAAAAAATCGATGCGGATCAACGCCCGCCATCTTCAATCGGGAGCCTCGGTTTTCGTCAATGGACGCAAGGTGGAAGCGGAGGTGGAATTTCTCGAACAGGAACAAATTCGCATCGAACTGGCGGCGCTTCCCGGGAACGGTATGCATTTCATTCAATTGCAAAATCCGGCTGGATTGTTCAGTAACGATTTTATTTTCCACGTGGCAGAGAATCGCCAGGCCGCTGCAAAACTGAAGGGCGCCGCTTTGCCTGATCATTTGCGCAAAGAACTCGGCGAAGCCATCTCAGCCGGGAGCGCTACTAAAGTGAAGCGCTTGATTCGAAACGGTGCCGATGTGGTGGCCCTGGATGAAAAAACTGGAACCACACCCCTGGTTGTTGCCGTGTTTCACGGGAACATGGAGATAGCGCAGCAGCTGATCAAGGCAGGGGCTTCGGTCAATCAAAGCTCGCGCGATGGTAACTGCCCGTTGCACACTGCTGCTTTCTTTTGTCGCAGGGACTTCGTCGATATGTTGTTAGAAAAAGGTGCAGACCCTAAGGTGAAGAATGACCGCGGCGAAACACCCCGGCAAACGGTCGCAGGAGAGTGGAGTGAAAAGTTGGAAGGGGTATATCAATACTTTAACCGCGTCGGCTCTTTGAATTTGGACCTGGCTCAACTGCCGCAAAGTCGCGCCGCAATGGCGAAGCGGTTGGAGCGTTTTGAATAGATT
>JAHDCN010000360.1 GCA_020629815.1 Verrucomicrobiota bacterium | reverse complement strand
ACTGCGCGACCCCTTCTTTCATCAGCTGCTCGATTCCCGCCCGGAAACGTTTGATTGCCGAGGTGTCGCTGTTCATCACGTAGGTGAAACACTCCGGTCGGAAACGCGGCATCTCATCGTACTTGATCTTGTTGTCTGAAGTCAGCGTATCGCCAATCAGGAAATCGTAGTTCCCGACTAGAGCAAGGACGTCCCCGGCATAGGCGACATCAAGCGTTTCGCGGTCCTGACCAAACAGCTTCTGTGCATTGGCGAGACGGACTTTTTTTCCAGACGACATATCCTGCACCTGCATATCCCGCTGAAACACGCCTGAAACGACCCGGACATAGACTGCGCGGTCCCTGTGACGCGGGTTCATGTTTGCCTGAATTTTAAATACAAACCCGGAAAAGCTATCTCGGGTCGGCTCGATTGCTTCGTCTTCGGAAAAACGCGGCGCTGGTCCGGGTGCCAACTGCACAAAGCGATCGAGCATCAGCTGCACGCCGAAGTTATTCATCGCTGATCCGAAGAAAATCGGCATCTGCTTGCCGGCGGTTACCTTTTCGAGATCCAACTCCTCGGTGACGCCATCGAGCAGCTCGATCTCCTGCATGGCGGCCTCGTGGATATCTTCATCCACGGCTTCACGAACAGCTTCATCTTCGATGCCGGCGACTTCGATCGGGGCGATATAGGACCCATGGGGCGTCCGCTCAAACAGGTTTACCTCGCCTTTTTCCCGATCATAGATTCCGCGAAAACGCGGACCGTCACCAAGTGGCCAGTTCAAGGGCACGGGTGGAATACCGAGGACTTTCTCCAACTCATCGATCAACTCCAGCGGCGGACGCGAAGGCCGGTCCATTTTGTTGATGTAGACAAAAATCGGAACGCCCCGGCGACGACACACTTCAAACAGTTTCAGAGTTTGAGCCTCGATACCCTTACCGGCGTCGATCACCATCACGGCGGAGTCGACTGCAGAAAGAACCCGGTAGGTGTCCTCTGAGAAATCATGGTGACCAGGGGTGTCGAGCAAATTGACGACGTGTCCTTCGTATTCAAATTGCAGAACAGTGGAGGAAACGGAAATTCCCCGCTCTTTCTCCATGTCCATCCAGTCACTGGCGGTGGAGTTTTGGTTCTTTCGGGCGGTCACGGAACCGGCCAGGTGAATGGCACCCCCATACAACAGCAGCTTTTCGGTAAGCGTCGTCTTACCTGCATCCGGGTGAGAAATGATTGCGAAGGTCCGTCGGCGCTGGATCTCTTTGGCGTCGGACTCGGAAACGGTTTTCATAGAAGCACTCAAGCTGGAGAAGTAGAGAGCACTTTCCTAAACCCTGAGCGCAAAATGGCAAGGGAGGATCAAAGATTCAAAGGCTCGCCACCCCTCGTTCAAATCGATACAATGCCCCCATGATTCGGATACTTTTGGCAGGATTCGGTCTGCTTTGGCTGTGGGTCTCGCTATCACTGGCAGAGGAAAAAACGGCTCCGCCCTGGCCGCTTCTTCAAAATGTGTCCAAAGGCACTACTCTACCCCGCACTGCGCTTCTCAAGGAAACCCGGGACTTTGCCGACCTGATTTTGGCGGGAGCCGATCAGTTTCTCGATGAACGAATTGCAGAATCGCAGAGTTTCCGGAAGCCCTCGATCGACAAGCTTGCGCGCATGCTGGGACTCGAAGCAGACCCTCCGCATCCGGAGCCCCGTTTCGAATACGTTGGCGAGAAACCCGCGCCTCTTTTCCGAAATGATCACTACCAGGTGTCGGAAGTTCGCTGGGCTTCGATTCGCGACATGTGGGGACGCGGTGTCGTTTTCGAACCCGCTCAAGCTGAGCCCGTCCGTACACTAATTCTCATACCCGATGCCGATCCGGCATTTGTTTCCGCCGAGTTATTCAACCGTGCGCGTTCGCTGGCGATCCACGCCCGCTGCCGGGTTTTGATTCCGACTCTTGTTTCACGAAAGGAAAATCAGTTCGCGATGCCGACCCGCGAATACCTGCATCGTTCCGCCTATGAACTGGGGCGAACCTTGGTCGGATACGAGTTGCGCATGGTTCTGAATGCGATTGACCGGTTTCAAAAAGAAGATCATCCAGTGGCGATTGCCGGCGTCGGGGAAGGCGGGCGAATTGCACTGTATGCGGGTCCAATGCGCCAGAACCTGACAGCTGTTCACGTCGAAGGTTACTTTTCCCCTCGGGAAAAAGTCTGGAACGAACCAGCCGATCGAACCGTCTTTGGCCTTCTCTCCAGCTTCGGCGATGCAGAAATTGCCTCGATGATGGACTCGGAAAAACTGCTTCTTTCCCACCGAAATTATCCCCAATTCAGTTTCCGCGCCGATGAAAATGGCGATCCGGAGATTGCGCTGAAGTACACAGGCAAAAAAGGCAAACCGGGCAAGCTGATTGTACCCACCCGGGAAGAGCACGAGGCAGAGAAGAAACGCATCAGTCGCAAAGGTATAGAATTCCCTGATACCGCCTGGCCACAGTTTGTTGAATTTTTTACTGGATCAAAAATTCCTGCATCTGCCGTAGAGGAGCATGCCGAAAAAGAGAATCCATCGTTGCTTCGAGTCCAACAACGCCAACAGGCCGAGTTGGCTCTGGAGATCGATCGCCACAATCAATGGGCGCTGGTCGATTCGCACCGTGTACGGGCAGAGTTCTTTTCGAAAGTGAAGACCAACAAAGGTCTGGAACAATATGAAACTTCTCTGGAACCCTATCGCTCCGAGTTCGCCAGAGAGGTGATTGGGGATTTTAATTATCCGCTCTCCGAACCCAATCCCCGCAGTCGAAAGTATCAGGAAGGCGAAGCAGTCGTCAGCTATGAAGTCGTCCTGGATACGTTTCCGGGTTTTATCGCCTACGGCATCCTCACGATGCCAAAAGATTTGCCTCTGGATGGCAGCAAAAAGCTTCCGGTTGTCGTCTGCCAACACGGTCTCGAAGGACGGCCGCAACACGTCATCGGTGAAGAGAAATACAAAGCCTACAAGGCGTTCGCCACCCGCCTTGCCCAGCGCGGCTACATCACCTTTGCTCCGCAGAATTTGTATATCAAGTTCGACCGTTTTCGACAGTTGCAATTCAAGGCGGCAGCCGTTGGCAAAACCATTTTCTCGCTCATGGTGCCGCAGCATCAGCAGATCACCGATTGGCTGGCAGCGCAGCCTTATGTCGATAGCGAAAAAATTGCGTTTTACGGCCTGAGCTATGGCGGCAAGTCAGCCATGCGCATTCCCGCTCTGGTTGATAATTACTGCCTGTCGATCTGCTCGGCCGATTTTAATGAGTGGGTGTGGAAAAATGCGGCCACCGATCCGAAATC
>JAHDCN010000359.1 GCA_020629815.1 Verrucomicrobiota bacterium | reverse complement strand
GTTCACTGTCAGCCAGCAGATTGACGGTTGCTTCCTCGTCTTCGGTAATTTTGAAGGGGTCACCGTCGGGATCGGGAGGAGTCAGACCGTGTCCGTTGCCTCCGCCAGTTGACTCTTCACCGAGTCCATGGCCGGTCACCTCGGGTTCTGGCTCAGGATCGGTTTGGTGGCTGTTGAGGACAGTGCTCTGCTCTCTTGCTACGGGAGCGCTTTCGGTATTCTCGGACAGAGAAGCAAAACGAACCTGAGGTTGCTCAGCACTTCCTCCATCTGTGCCGTCCGAAGAACTTCGGCTCTCGGTTTGGCCGCTTTCCTCTGCACCAGAGAAGTCATTGCTGCCAGCAGAACCGGTAAGCGGTTCAGTGGAACCGGTTCCTTCACCAAAAGTAATCGTCTCCGTGTTGGAAAACTGCATCAGGCTGAAGTCACCTGTAGGAAGATTACCGATACCGAACGAACCAAGATCTTCGAGGCCTTCGCTGGATTGATTCAAGCTAACGGTGATTTCCTCCGCGTCACTCTGAAGGGAGTAGAAATCCTGAAGAGTGACTTGGACTCCACCGGGAAAGACGACATCAAGGTTAAGATCGCTGGGTGAGACCTGGACTTCAGCAGGGAAGCCATTCTCATCGATAAGGACGACATCATCACCGGGCTGGACATCCAGGACAGTGTTGTGTTCCACCTCACGGCGGATTTTTGCCCCGTCAGGGCGAGTGATTACGACGTAGTATCTCATTGGGATTTCTTTCGATAAACTTTTAGGGATTTTTAAGATTAATAAAAGTTTACTATAAAAATTATAAAAATCAAAAGAAAAAGATATCGGGAACCGCTGCGGTATCAGAGCTCTATCTGCGAATTTCGATAATCTGTTGGAATTTCGGCAGGATTAAATTACAGTTATAATGAAATTTATAATAAATGGAGTCTCGCAACTGGTTCAAATTTTTGACTACAGCGGGGTTGATCCTTTTGATCAGCCTTGAGGCTCCTCGTCTTCTCGCTCGGGGAAGCCTTTCCAAGTCAGTGATCCGATCGGAATCAGCAAATTGGAGTTCACGTGTAACTCCTCATACTTTGGAAACGTGGAAACCGGAATCTTCAGTTTTTACGGTTTACGAAGATGCGGCAGGCTACATCTGGTCTGGTAATCGGGCTGGATTTTCCAGGATCGATGGCCATACCCTGCGCACTATAACAGTGGGAGACCCCTCAACGAATTCCTCTGATCAGTCCTGGATTCGTGCCATTGCACAGAATCCAAAAGATGGAGCAATTTGGGGAATTGCCCGCAGGCAATTGGTTCGCCTGGATCCGCGCTCACTAAAGCCTTCTGTCTATCCAATTCCCGGCGATGTTTCCGTTCGCCTGAAGGATTTAGCCTTCTCAAAAGATGGAGAGTGCTGGTTAGGAACAGATCGTGGTGTTTGGAGATTCGATAAGCAATCGGGATCGTTTCAGCAGTTTAGGGGTCAAAAATCGGTTTTTGAAATTGAAGAATTTCATGTCGACAGAGAAGACAAGAATGTTCTTTGGATTAGTGGAGGAAAAGGGTTGCTGATCCGTTTTCATCTCTCCACTGAGGAGTGGAAAGAATACAACTTTGTACATGGATTCCCGGATCTGCGGAGTATCGGTTTGACTCAAGATGACGAAGGTAATGTGCTGGTTGGGTTCTTTGGAACGATATGCCGCTTTGATCCTTTGCGGGCAGAGGCCGAAACCTTCCGCTTTCCTTCTCTTGAGGTTCCAATTCGAAAAATACGGCAGGATCGTGTTCGCAAAGACCTATGGATTCTGGCTGGAAGAAATCCGCGGCCGATTCGGCTGAATCTGGACTCACAGTATTACACCCAATTTCTCAACGGCGTCATTACCGGAGACCAGGGCCTGATTCATGATATTCTATTCGATCAGACTGGTCTTCTTTGGATGGGGTACCATGAAAGGGGAATTTTTCACTCAGATCTGGAGAGTCCGGCTATCCGAGTATTCAGGCATTCTCCAAACAATAAGCAGTCCATTGTTCGAGATATTCCCGTTGCTATGGATGTAGATACCGAGGGCGGAGTCTGGATTGCATCGGCAAACGAGGTCATGTGCATCAACCCTGATGAGGGTAGTAAGGGGCAGAATTATTCGACCGGGCTCGAGCTGGGAGAAGATAATAAGATCCACGACCTTGCTGTTGATCGAATGGACGTTCCCTGGTTGCTCACCAGAAAACACCTTTATCGTTTGGACCGGGAAGAAAGTGTTTGGAAAAAGTCGAGAAAATATCCTTACCGACCCGGTGCCCACAGAGGAACTCTTCAATTTGAAAAAGACAATTCTCTTTGGATCTCTTCTGCGTCCGAACTGGTTCATGTAGATCCACAGGGAAAGATTCGCGACAAAGTCAATGTTGGTCATGGCATCGGCGAAGTGGTTGTTTCAGCAGACAGTGTTTTTCTCGCTACTTATGAAAACGTCTACCATTGGACGAGAGCTACAGGTAAGCTGAGAAAAGTATTCGCTAACAGGAAGCTCAATGCTCTGGCTATTGCTAGGGACGCGACTGGCGATCTTTGGATTGCGAGTCGAGACGGCCTATTTCGTTATGTGCCGGGTGGGCAGGTGTTTAAGGAGTTGGCCGTATCGGAAGCCAGCTTTGTTGATGTTTCCGACGATGGAAGTCGCCTTTGGATTGGTGAGAAAGGAAAACTAAAGAGTTGCAATATTCAGGAGAGAAAGTGGGAGGAAGCTTCACCATATCTATCAGGGAAGGCTCTCAATGTTTCAGCGGTCAGGGGATGGGTTTTACCCGATAACCATCTGGTGTTTGGTCAGGCTGGCAGTCTGGCACTTGTTGATGAAAACCGCGCTCAATCCCGATTACAACCGCTGTTATCTCCGCTTCGGATTTCTTCGGTCTCCTACTATGCATTGAACAAAAGCGATAAGAACTCCGGAACGAGTTTAATCTCACTTACTGGGTTGAATCACCTGCATCTGTCTCAGGATGATCGGGCGATTACTTTCCATTGCCGACTGCTTGATTATCGATTCCCCGGACGCCAGAGGATTTCGTACCGATTAAATAATCTCCCGTGGTCAAAATACCAATCAACAGCGAGTATCGCTATTCCGGGCTTACGTGCAGGAGATTATCGACTGCAAGTACGGGCGCAAACCGCTGCGGGTACTCCGGCGCGAAATGATATTGTAATGAATATCACCGTGACGGCACCATTCTGGAAGACATTGGAATTTCAGATCCTTGCCGGAGTTTGCGGGGTGCTGATAATAATGCTTCTTGCTGTCCGGAGATACCGCTTTCTTGAAGCACACTCGAAAGCGATC
>JAHDCN010000358.1 GCA_020629815.1 Verrucomicrobiota bacterium | reverse complement strand
TACAAGGCTCAGGCCAACCGGCAGAAGATGGCGGCGAAGATGCGCGAGATTCAGGTGCGAGGTGGAAATGGCGGCGGGCCTGCGCACGACGTTCCGAAAGAGCGGGTAGAGATGTTTCGAAAGATTGAGCAGACTGAGTTGCCGAAAGGCTACAACCCCGGTGCCGGGAGCAATGCGGAGGAATCCCACAAATTGCACCAAAGCTACGTTGATAAACGTATGGCCGGGATGTCAGCCGAGCAGCGGGGCATGGTGGGGCAACTGTGGAAACAGAAGACCGTAGTCGATCCAAATATGAAGAATCGCGGCGCCTCGTTTGTCCGGATTTTGGAACACGTGGCTAATCATGGTAGGAAATGAGAATTTTCCCATCGGCTGATAGGCAGTGCGGAGGAGTAGGGATGCTCCTCCCTACCTCTTTCGCTTATTCTTCCTGTTCATCGGCCGAGGTGACCAATTGCTTCAGCATGGATTTGTTCAGATCCCAGGCTTTCTGGATGTGATCCGAGCGTTTTTTCCACAGCTCCCGGTCGTCGGGAATCCACTGGTAATTCATCACGGTGAACAGGCGGTCTTTCAGCATGTCGAATTCCGTGGTGTTGCCACCTTCGTCTTTTCCGGTCACCACGATCTTGTTCACGATGTCGTTGTCTTCATCGGAGAGGTCGTTGTGAATCGTTAGCCACGATTCGATGGTTTCGTGGGCTACCGCTTGATTGAGGGTAGCGCCTTTGTCTCTCGCCGATTTCAGGATGATTTCGATGCCGGGTGACTCGGCTTGCGCCGCATTGGTGATGAGCTGTTTGGTATTCGCGTCGATCGTTGAAAACGTCGTCATTTCATCAACCACGGATGCGGAGATGTGAATTTTCCGGATCACCGGCAGCAGTTTTACTTTCTCTATATTGGTCGGACGGAGGATCGGCTTGATTTCCACTTCGCCGTCGACATCTCCGGCACGTTTGAAGTAGCGGGACAGTTGCGTGGCGGAAACAGCTCTACCATTGCGCTGCAGAACCAGGATGCCGGTTTCGAAATCGTAGTAAAATGCCGCGCTTTCGGCCATGCCTTCGTCCTTGCCCAGATCAACGGCGGTGATCTCCCCGGAGAGATTGGCGCGAAAACCAGCGGGTGCCATCGAGATCCGCATCATGTCACCGAGATAGCCGTCTTCACTCAGCTTGCCTCGTGAGAGACGGATCCAGTCATCGTCGACATCGACATTGCGCTTGTTGCTGTCGATTGGAGTGCTGTGCAGGTTACGCAGGATGATTTCGAGGTCGCCTGAGTCGGTGAAATCAACGGTGAAGAAATCGATTTTTGCGGATTTGTTCATGGAGAAAAACGGGCGCTCCCCGTAAACTCTTCCCGCAGTCCGGTCAACTGCTTCGCGTGGATTCCCTGTGTTTTTCAGCCTGACCCTCAATTGCGTTTCATTTTTCTTGCGAAAATCCCTGCTGCGCGAGGAAATAGGCAAAGGTTCCATGAAATTAATTCTCTCTTTTCTTGCCCTCATCCTCGCGGCAACGGCAAATGCTGCCGACTGGCACTCCTGGCGTGGCCCTGGCAATACCGGATTTTCCCCCGATGCCAAGCCACCACTCGAATGGAGTGAGGAAAATAATCTTGGCTGGAAAGTGGAACTGGGAGGGCATGGAACGTCCAGTCCGATTGTGGTGGGTGACAAGGTTTTTATCACCACCGCGATCAATACCGGTAAAGTAGATCCCAAACTGCCGAAGCCGGAAGATCAGCCGCAGCGGGTGTTCGGCATCAAGTTTCCCAATACCAGCTTCGAGCTGGTGGTGATGTGTTTTGATCGTAATACGGGCAAGCTGCTCTGGCGCGATGTGCCAAAAACCTATGTCCCTCACGAAGGGCATCACAAGGATGCGAGCTTTGCCTCGGCCTCTCCGGTCAGCGATGGCGAACGGGTATTTTTCTGGTTCGGGTCGGGTGGAATTTTTGCCTACGACCTGAATGGCAAGAAACTCTGGTCGCGTGATCTGCCTCCGGCAAAAGTGGGAGCGAGTTTGGGCGAAGGTTGCTCGCCGGTTTTTCACAATAATCGCCTGATCCTGGTTCGCGATCATGCGGGGAAATCCTCCATCGAAGCATTGAATGCCGACACGGGGAAAACGCTATGGCACCAGCCGCGTGATGAGCCCAATGCCTGGGCGACGCCGATCATTGTCGAGCGCGACGGAGTCACGCAAATCATCACCTGCGGCACGAATGCGGTGCGCAGTTACAACTGGGAACAGGGCGATCTGATTTGGAAAGCGACAGGACTCACGAACAACTGCACGCCTTGCCCAATCGTGGTTGATGACACGGTCTATGTGATGAGCGGTTACGAAGGCCACTCGCTGCTGGCGATCCCGATTACCGGGAAAGGCGACGTCACCGATCAGATCAAATGGAAGACGACACGTGGCACGCCGTATGTGCCTTCGCCGATTCTCTATGATGACCAACTCTACTTCACCCAGTCGAACCAGGGCATTCTCACCTCGCTGAAAATCGCGGACGGCAGCGAAGTCATTGAGCGCACCCGTGTTCCGAATCTCGGTGATGTCTATGCGTCACCCGTCGGGGCCAACGGTCGGATTTATCTTCTCGGTCGGAAAGGCACCACGGTGGTGATTGAGCATGGCAGCGAATTCAAAGTGCTGGCGACCAATCAGCTTAATGATAATTTTCACGCCTCGCCGGCTTTGGCAGGAAACCAGATTTTCGTGCGTGGCATGCGTTTCCTCTACTGCCTGGTGGAGGGCGGCAAAGCTTCGGGTCGAAATTTTGCGGCAGCACCAAAGTCCAAATCGCAAACAAGCGCAAAGAAACCGGCCGATCCCAAAAAAGCGCTCGGCGCAAAACTAAAGGCGATGGTCGGCTCAGGAAAAATCACCGGCAAAGAATCGATTGAGCTCTATCTGACAGCTTTCCCCGGAGAAGAGGACAATGTGAAAGCCTGGCTGGCCGGATTGGAACGCGAGAAATCTGATCGCGAACTACTCGTCGAAATTGCCAAGCGCCCGATCCCCGGCGACTACCCCGGCGGTGGCGATGGGCATCAGCCGTTTGTCGATAAGCAGATGAAGCTGTTGCCCAATGAGCGCAAAGGCGATGTCGGGCGTTTGTGGAAGTTGCAGGAGAAGCACTTCCCCGACATGAAGAACAAGGGAGATTCCTTCATCCGTATTCTCGACTACGTTCGGTCTCAGGGAAAAAATCCGGATTCCGCTCCTGGCGGTGGAAAGGGAAAAGGCAAGGCGAAGTCGCGGCCATAAGTGAATCGAGGTCTTAGCCTTAGTCAAACAAGCTGCGCAGGTTGTCGCGGATTCCGGT
>JAHDCN010000357.1 GCA_020629815.1 Verrucomicrobiota bacterium | reverse complement strand
AGCTCCGCAACGATTTCAGGCCGAGCGGCGGCCAGATTTTTCGATTCCAGCGGATCTTCTTCATAGTCGTAGAGTTCCATTTCTGCAGACTCCGATGAATCGCCGGGCCGCTTCCACTCGACCAATCGGTATCGTTCGGTGCGGATGGCCCGGCCCATTTTTCCTTTCGGGTAGGCGTGAAAGGCATGATTTCGAACCCAGTCAGTGGGATCCCTCAACACGGGAACCAGGCTCAGCCCGTCGATGGGTTGGGGGCCTTCAGGAGCCGGGAGTCCAGCAAGCTCGGCCAGCGTCGGATAAACATCGACGCTTTCGGCGGGTTGCCTTGTCGACGAACTGCGCGAGATGCCGGGACCGGCGAAAATCAAAGGGATGCGATTGGCCTGCTCGTAATTGGTATGCTTCGTCCAGATGCCGAGGTCACCGAGATGAAAACCATGATCTCCCCACAGAACGACCAGCGTGTTTTCTTCCAAAGCGAGTTCGCGCAAGCCATCAAGCACCCGACCAATTTGCGCATCGACATAGCTGACGCTGGCGTAATAGCCGTGGATCAATTCCAGCGCGACTTCGTCGTTGATGCTCGCCGGATCGTTCTTGTCCGGAACCGGAAAGTAATTGCGGATCTCGCCGCCGCGCTTGTGGGCTGTGGTCGGAGAATCTGCCGGAAGCTCCGGATTCGATGCCAGGGAGAAATCTTTTTTGTCGTAGAGATCCCAGTATTTTTTCGGCGCGGAAAAAGGCAGGTGGGGACGAGCGAATCCGGCTGCGATAAAAAATGGTTGGTCGCGATCCTTGGCGGCCTTCAGGCGACGCAGAGTTTCCGCAGCTACTCTTCCGTCGGCGTAGGCATCATCGTCCACATCGGGTGATTCATAGGCAGCACCACGGGGGAGCATGTTCATACCGCCGGGAGGCGCGGGCTGGTTTCGAAACATTGCTTCCTCCCGGGTCAGCTTGCCTTCTGGCTTGGAAGCGGGATCGACATATTCGATCACCTTTTCTTTAAAATGAGGGACGGAAAACGACTCGGGATCGCCCTGGTTGCCGTGACCAATGTGAAAGATTTTTCCGAGCGATTCGGTGCGGTAGCCGTGTTTCGCAAAGTGCTGGGGCATCGTCACCGCGTCCGGATAGGATTGCCGCAGCCGACTGCCCAGACCATAAAGTCCGGTCGAAGTCGAGTGAGCGCCAAGCATCAGGGTAAAGCGCGAAGGAGCACAGACGGCTTGATTGCAATAGGCCAGATCAAATCGGGTGCCTCGTGCCGCGAGCTTGTCGATATTCGGCGAAATAGCGAGAGTGTCCTCGTAGCATCCCAGTGCCGGTTTCAAGTCGTCGACTAGAATCAGCAGGACATTGGGCTTCTCTGTTGCGTGAATAAACGGACTCAACAGGGTTAGGCCGATGACCCAACAGGGTATGGTCAGGGATGTAACAGGGTTGAGTCGCGATTGCATGTCCCAACTATGACCCGAAATCGCCTCAGCGTCTTGTCGTCATCAGGGAGTTTTTTGTAGAAATGCGTCTTTGCGGATTTCTTTGCTCTAGCGCCACGCTCGTGAACTCCTTTTGCGAGAGCCGTGTTTTTTTTGCACCTGACCTGCTTCAATCCGTGCTGCCTTGGTTCCGCGTGCGGCGAACATGCGGCTCTGTGCAGATTTGTAGGCGATCGCGTGTTCCACGATGGGCTTCGGGTATTGCTTGCCTATGTCACAGCCAAACATCATCTGCTCCATACTGGTCATTTTGTGGGGCTCGGCAATCAAGTCGATAGGCACTCCTTCCAACTCAGGAATCCAACGCTTGATAAATTCGCCCTGAGGGTCCTGATCGGCTGCCTGCTTGATGGGCGAGTAAATTCGAATGGTGTTGATTCCCGTGACGCCGCTCTGCATTTGGGCCTGACTGTAGTGAATGCCGGGTTCGTAGTCGGTGAATACCCGAGCTAAATGCAGGGAAGGCTCGCGCCAATGATTCCACAAATGGTAGGAGGAAAATGACATCACCATCGCCCGCATTCGAAAATTGATCCAACCGGTCTCATTCAAACAGCGCATCACGGCATCGATGAGGGGATAGCCGGTCTGGCCCTCGCACCATGCCTGGTGCCATTCTTCATTCCACTCGTTTTCCCGAAGGCCATCGTAGACCCGGGAGAAATTGCTGAATTCAATGGACGGCTCGTCTTCCAATTTTTGCATGAAATGGCAGTGCCAGCGCAATCGACCAAGGTAGGATTTCAAGCTGCCAAACCACCCCGGCGCTATTTTCTGTCCGTCTTTTTTCCGGTCGTAAAGCTCGGCACGATAGTCCCTTGCTGTTTGGTAGGCTTCGCGAATGGAGAGGCAACCGAACGTAAAATAGGGGCTCAGTCGACTGCAGCTTTCCTCGGCAGTAAGCGGACTGGACATTTCTTTGCGATAGCCGGCCCCTCTCTCAGTGAGGAAAGAACGCTGTAGTTGAAGGGCCTGTTTTCTTCCGCCCTGCTGGATCGACGAAGCGGAGTCAGAGGCGATTCCGGAGAAAGCGGACGTACCGAGCAAATGGAGAGATTCAGGTTTGGAATAGAAGGTGACGTTCGGTGGTGCAGGAATGATGGGGGCATTCATTCGCTGTGCCCAGCGCCCCGCCCATCCGTCGCGATTTCCCAACCGGCGGACTACGCCTGTTTGAGGGATCTCGTTCCAGCCAATACGGTTTTCCCGGCACCAGGCAGAGACAGCGATGTCACGGCGATAACTGATGGCATTGCCGGTTTCCTCGTGGCTCCAAATTTGTTCGAAGCCAGTCTGTTCATGAAGTTGCTGCAGCACTTGGACCAGGTTGCCGCGTTGAATTAGGAGGTAGCCTCCCAGGCGGCTCAGTTGGTCGTTCAATTCCTCCAGACATTCATTGAGGAATTGATGGTGGCGCCCTGCGTAGTCGGGCGCATTGATGATCTCGTCCTCGTAGACGAAGAGAGCGATCACCGGTCCTCGCGATGCCGCTTCGGCAAAGGGGGCGTGGTCTTCGATTCGCAGGTCTTTTTTAAACCAAACCAACTGAGGCTTCTTCACTCCGAGTGTTACGCTCGACTCTATCGACAGGTATCTGTTTTTTCCGCAAACGAATCGGTCCACGAAAGTCGGATTCCGGATCGATCGCTTTGCCTTTCTGGCAGATCTCGATTTCGCCATTGCGGGCTAGCTCCCTGGCTACGTGACGAGTCAGCTCCATCTTTTCCCGCCAGTTTTCCGGGAACAGCTTCCGAGGCGCTTCACTGGGGCAAATCGTGGAGGATTCGGAGCGGTTCTCGAGGAGTGCGATAATGGCAGTTTGAATCAGTTCGTTGTCGTTCTTTTCCATGCGTATTGAATCA
>JAHDCN010000356.1 GCA_020629815.1 Verrucomicrobiota bacterium | reverse complement strand
GTTCGTTCGCTTGTGCCGACTCTGGACGATGCACGCGAGGTGATGCAGGAAACGGCGGCCGTCCTGTGGCGAAAGTTTGATCACCTCGATTCACCGGAGAACTTTCGGCGATGGGCATTTGGGGTGGCCCGATTCGAAGCCCTTGCCTGGCGTCGTGACCGGGCACGGGACCGACATGTCTTCAGCGAGGATTTGATGGCACTGCTGGAAGACGAAGCGGCCCAACAGGGTCAGCACTCTGAAACTGAAAGTAAGGCACTGGAACGTTGCCTGGGCAAGTTACCCGATAAACAACGCGCACTGATCGAAGCCGCCTACGAACCCGGTGTGCGGATCGATAAACTAGCCAAACAACTCGGACGCACCCCGATGTCGCTCTACAAAGCGTTGCATCGCATCCGCATGGCACTGGCCGACTGCATCCAGACATCAATGAGCAACGAGCAAGGTCACGCATGAATTCTGAAGAAACTCATCTCAACCTGATCCTTCGCTACCAAAGCGGGCTGGCTACCGGCGAAGAAGTGGCCGAGCTGGAACAGCTCATGCTGAAAGACGAGCAACTGCGCGAGGATTTTCTTTTCCATGCCAGGGTCGATGCTGCGCTCACCGGAGCGATTTACGACGAGCCTGATTTGATTGAGGTTCCAGTCGCAAAGGCTCAGCCGATCACAATCAAATGGACTAGGCGAGCGCTGGTCGCAGCTGCGGCTTTCGCTATTGGACTTACGATATGGGGAGTTTTTCGATCCGAAAATCCTGAGTATCCCTTAGAAGTCGTTGCCCACTTTGGCAAACTTCATGAATGCCGTTGGATCGATCCGCAAAAGACGTTCGAATCAAACGCCCCAATTGCTGTCGGTCAAAGAATCGAGCTATCTTCAGGCAAAGCCGAAGTTGAGTTTCTCAACGGAGCCGCCATGGAAATTGTCGGCCCTGCGATCTTTGAGCTACGCTCGGAAAAAAACGGCTTTCTCACCATGGGCGAGATTCACCTCGTCGCTGAAACCCCGGAATCGACCGGGTTCACCATCGAAACCCCCACCTCCCAATTTATCGATATCAGCACCGCGTTTACTGCCGCCGTTTCTCCCGACGGGTTGAGTCGCGTCGATGTGACCGACGGCGAAGTCGATGTGGTGGTTGAAGGCAATAAGCTCGAGCGGTTCAAACGCGGCGAATCTTTGCTGATTGAGCCGGGCCTGAGAAAAATCCTCGCGAGAATTGAGCCGGGAGATGCTACTGCTGAATTCCGCTTTCCTACCATTCCCCCACCCTCAGCTGACGACTTTGCCGATCAGTCAAAGGGAAGAGCATCAATTCGCGTGGCTCGGGGCCAACTTCGAACCGCTCGATCAAGCAGCGGTCCGGTTTCGGTTCTACTCGATGGAAAAGGCCAGCTGAAACAGGATGCCCCCCGCCAATCGGCGTTTTTTGAAACGGGTTCCGAGGGACGCTTTCTGATTGATCTCGGCACCACCGTTGCGATCGACCGAATCAACTCTTATTCCTGGCACCAACACAATGAGATCGCCGAACACCGGGAGCGGGCACGCCAGGAATATACTTTGTATGGATTTCCGGGAGACCAACTACCTGACCTCAGTGAACCACTCGAACAGACTGATTGGACGCGCATCGCCCGGGTAAACAGTGATGAGTTTTTCCGTGTAAACCAACGGCTCGATCGACCAGCGCAACAAGCCAGCTCCATATCCGCCGCCACCGGCCCTATTGGTGAGTTCCGGTATTTGCTCTGGGATCTGAAAGGCAATTCTTTTTACGGCGAGATCGATGTGTTTGGCACCCCAAGGAACGACGGCGTCCCGTCGGCGGCAAAGCCAATTCGTCGGCAGGATCCCGCCGCTCCTTGAGTTTCCGTCATCGCGCCAGTCTTTGCGCCAAAAACTTTCGGCAAATAACATCTCATGTCGGAGTAATTCTGTGATGACGTTTCCAATTCGCAATTTTCTTTTGTTGTCGTGCCTCTGTTTGGTTCCGGCCTTTGGCTTCGCTGATATCGAACGCGGCAGGGAAATTTATTCCCAGGTCTGCTTCAACTGTCACGGTCCAAAACTGGAAGGTGGCCAGGGGCCGGCGTTGAACGACCAGTTTTGGCAGCACGGATCGTCGCCTGAAGCAATTCTTGAAGTGATTAACAAAGGCGTAACCGGCACGCCCATGATCCCCTACGAATCTGTCTTTCCGGAAGCGGACCGCAAGGCCCTGCGTGATTTCATCGTTTCCGAGCAGGAAGGTTTGCGCGAGACGGTACGCTCGATCTACCCAAGGGATTACTTCAAGGGCAAACGCTTCACACCGGAGTTGTTTGATTCAGTCGAATCCGAATCGCAGACACCACTCCCCGAAAATCACTACTACATCGCCCGTGACACAGATGGTGTTTTGCGGGGAAAATCCAAGCTTTATATCAAGGAGCCGGGAAACTATCAATTCAAGATTCGGATCAAGGGGAAAACCTCCATCTTGATCAACGGAAAGGAAGTTCACTATTCTGACGAAAAAGCGCGCAAAGAGCCGCAGATCAACGAGACCTTCAATTTGAAACCCGGCGTTCATGAATTCGAGATTCTTCACGAAGAGCGCGACCCAAACAATCTGAGGTTTTGGGGTGCACTGCAAAAAGTCGGAAGCAACAAACAGTTCGTGCTCGTCGGGCGAAGCCTGCAAGGCAACATCCCGAAATTCGTCCGTGCGATTCCAGGGTCTGCTCAGGTCGTTCGCAAATGGATTGACGGTTTGCCGCCGCGCACCTTGCTTTGCCTTCTGCCCAACTCAGTGATCGTCGCCTACAACCCGGTGAATGGCGAAGTGGTGAAATCCTGGCACACCGCTGAAGTCAACCAGACGCCCAGCTTGCCGGACCGCAGCGCTAAGCCATCCGAGATTAATGGTGAGATTATCTCAGAGCAGCCGACCGGAGGCTGGGACGGCTCACTGGTTCGCTTCATCCGCTACGAAATCGATGGAGAGAACGTGATCATTGTTTCTCAGGTCGATGGAGAAGAGAAGAAAACCCGAATTGAACCTAAAGGACCGAAGGCCTACACGCTGACGGTGCAGTAATCATTATCACGACTCAACCCTGTTAGGTCCACGAACCAACCCTGTTGTATGAACGAACGTACCCTGTTGACTCACGAACCAACCCTGTTGGATCGAACTCAAGGAGGGGCGACATTCCTGTCGCCCACAGTGCCCCGGAACGGCCATTGCTTCCGCAGGCGACAAGAATGTCGCCTCTCCTTGTTCGCACTGGCATTTGCCATCCTCCTCCTCACCACCTCCGCCCTCGCCCAAATCCCGGCCGGCTACAAACTTGAAACCGTTGAACTCCCCAAAGG
>JAHDCN010000023.1 GCA_020629815.1 Verrucomicrobiota bacterium | reverse complement strand
GTCGCTTCGAAGAGAGCTTTGCGTCTCAGGTGGACCAGATCAATGATTCCCGGGCAGCACGCTCTCAGGAATTTTTGGAGATTTCCAAGAAGCTGGCCAAGCACCCGTATATTGTGCAATCCATTTTGGATAAAGATCCTCCGGAATCTCAACGCATCGACTTCTGGAAAAAATATGGCGAAAGCCTGAATATCTCACTACCGGGTCTATTTCAAAAAAGCGGCCCTCTCCGCAACAGTGGTCCGGGTGGTGCCAGCGGCGGTCCGGGCTCCGGCGGATTGCTCAACCGAATCAGTCAGATTTCTCCCAACAAGGGCAACGCGGAAGCACTCAGCAAGATCGGCCTGGTAGGTGTGGTCGATCTGGAAGGGAATCGCTACACGCTCAATCATCCGACAATTGCCGGTGCCGCCCGAAAACAAAAAGGCCGCAACAAAGTGCAGGCGAAGCGACCGACCCGGAAGATTGGCGACAAATCGGATTATCTCTTCAAAGACGAACAGCAAATCGGATTTTTCGAAGTAGAATCCAAGTCCGGGGATTCGGCCGTTCAGGAAATGGTTTTCTCCCCGGTGAAAGATCCCGACTCCGGGGAAATCATCGGGCACTTTGTTCGCGGTGCTCCAGCAGAGACTGCAGCCGAGCGATTCCTCGAGCGCTACCAAAGCCAGTTTTCCGACAGCGCCGAGAAACTCCGAAGCGGCATTGTCGTCGAGGATTCTTTCTTTTCGCGAAACGTCAAAGAAGACGAGCAGAAGCGAATCGCCTCTTCTCTTGATACCTTTTTGGCTCAGCGCGAGGCGATTTTAATGCGCGATCCGAGCATGCATTCAGGCAAGCGGGAAATGGCAATCGACGGCTCCCCTCACCTGGTTCACTACTGTGCTCTCAATCCGGAATCAAATCTTCCCACGGCCTGGCAGGTGATGCTGGTTCCCCTTTCTGAATTGAAAAAGGAAATTCGCGACATGCGGATCCGCGGTGCGGCGACCGGCCTGGCAGCACTACTGGTCGGGCTCGGCCTGGCCTTGCTGCTTTCGCGTAATCTCTCCGTTCCGATTCGGGATTTATCTGATGGAACCCAGGCTATTCAGGATGGTAATCTCGACGCCCGGGTGAAAGTGCGTTCCTCGGATGAAATCGGCCAACTCGCCCAATCATTCAACGGAATGGCCGAGGAACTGAAGCAGAAAGAGCGATATCGCGAACTGCTTAATAAGGTCAGTGATGAAGCGGTCGCCCAGGCGATGATCAGCGGATCGCTCGATCTCGAACTAGGCGGCGAAATGAAGGAGGTTTCCACCCTGTTCTGCGACATCCGCGGTTTCACTGCGCTCACCGAAACCATGCACCCCTCCGAGGTGATCGATATGCTCAATGCACACATGACGGCGATGACGCGGGTAGTGCAGCAATACTACGGGGTAGTCGACAAGTTCGTCGGGGATGAAATCATGGCTGTGTTCGGAGCACTGAAAAATTACGGCAACGACACCGCTAACGCAGCCGCCTGCGCCTTGAAAATGATCGAGGAACGCGAGCGCTTGAATCAGGGGCTGGAACAGCCAATCGCGATTGGAATTGGCATCGCCACAGGAGAAGTCGTCGCGGGTTGCATGGGCTCCCACGATCGCCTCAACTACACTGTTCTCGGAGCCCGGGTGAACCTCGCCGCACGCCTGTGCAGCAAGGCTGGCCCGATGGAGGTTGTCATCGATGATCAAACTCACGCTGCGATCTCTGACTTTTCAGAATCCCGCGAACTCCCCGGCCTGGAACTCAAAGGTTTCAGCGAAGCAACCAGCGCCTACCTACTCGAGCGAATCGAAACGGGTGAGGCATCTCAGCCCTCAGAGGCTGTGACTCAACAGGGTTAGGTCAATGAGTTAACAGGGTTAGGTCAGTGACCATACCCTGTTTGCTCCGGGATGCGGACACTCCTGTCCGCACTGGCATCAACAATACGGGCAGGAGTGCTCGTACCCCTTTCACTTGCCTTACTGATACAGGGTTTTCTCCTTGGAAAACAGTAGCTTCGCGGAGACGACGCCGGCTATAAAACCGAACAGGTGCCCTTGCCAGGAAATGCCGGGCTGACCAGGCAGCATACCGAAAATCATTGATCCGTAGATAATCAGAATAACAACGGAGACCAGCACCCAGAATCCCGATTTTTCAAACAGCCCCCGGGTCAGTAAAAAGCCGAGATAGCCGAAGATCACCAGACTCGCACCGATGTGGTTGGTCTGCCCGGGACCTAGCAGCCAGAGCAAGCCGCCGCCAAGGACAGCGATCAAAACCGATACCGAAATGAAGGTGGCACGCCCCCCTAAAAGAACCAGCCCACCAAGAACAAAAAACGGCAGTGTGTTGGAGGCCAAGTGCCCGAATCCCAGGTGTAGAAACGGTGCACTGGCGATACCGAATACGGATGGAATATGCCGCGGCTTGATTCCAAAATTGTCCAGAGTATTAAGCAAAACGGTGTCGGCAATCTCAATGCCCCATAGAATGACAACCAATCCAATTAGGAAAACGAAGTTGTCTTTAAAGGTTTCTTTCACCATCTGCCCTTTGGGCGGCAAAGGAGGAGGCGTAGCGGGTGATGTTTCCATGCTGCCCAAAGCTTAGCACTCCCAGAGGAATGTCGCCTTATAAAGCCGAAGGATTTTTGTACACGAAGAAGCTGCCCCGCGACACTCGCCGCAGGACAGCTTTCTACTTCTTGTTTGTTTTTTCCCTTAGCGGCAGCGGGTTTCCCCGCGCCGGTTTCCGTGTTTTAGGCCCCTTCAAGGGGTCTGTTGGGAAAGTGTAAGGGGGAAATTGTTTTGCTGCTTATTCGTCAAAGTTAATTGCGAGCCCGTCAGGCAGACGTTCCTCGAATTTTCCTGCATCGGTTTTCAGCTGGATGATACTCCACCAGACATCACCGAGTTCACCCTGGAGAGGCTTACTGCTATCGGCACGCATACCGTCAATCTCAGTCAATAGCGTGCGACTTTCGTCGTAGATCGCTTTCGCAGTTTTCCCCTGCTCAGAGGTTAACTTGGCATCTCCGGCCGGGAGCGCTTTCAGTTTACCTTGCAAGGAGTCCAGTTGGTCTTTGATGTCTGAAAGTTTGGCATCATTCTCCGGAGCTGCAGGCGGTGCTGGTGCTGCAGCTGGTGCCGGATCGCTGGAGACAGCTTCCGCTACATTACCACTGGCACCGAGACCTTTGTCTTCCACTTTCGCTTCAGGCAGAGGACGGGCCACAACTGCTGGCTCGGGCTTGCTGCCAAAAGTCTGGTTGGACTTTTTCATGCTGCCAGCATTCGTGAACTGGGGCTCGGGAATATGCTGAGTGCGTGGGCGCTCAGGATTTTGCGGTGGCAGCGGTGGCATCTTGCTGTCGCATCCAGTATTACAAATCTGTGCCTTGGCACTGGCATGGATCGGATAGGAAACATTCGGGTCGCGAGACATCGGGGCTTTTGGCACACCGGTGCAGTGAGAGTTGATCACCACCGGAGTAATCAGCATCATCAGGTGCTGGCGGCTGCGGTCTTTGTTGCGGGTTTTGAACGCACCACCGACCAGGGGCAGTTTGCCCAGAACCGGAACGCCACGCTCGTTATTCTCAGTGCGAGCCGCATCGAGACCACTGATCGCTACTGTGTAACCACTGGCTACAGTAAGCGGCGCGGTGTAAACGCGGGAGGTCGCAATCGGGAACGGGTTCCCGTTAATAAATTCTGTTCCAATAATATCCGATACGGTAACGGACACGTTCAGCAGCACTTTGCAGTCTGCCATGATTTTCGGCAGAATGTTGATCACGGTGCCGATAGGAATGTATTCAACCGAAGAGGTCTGAGTCGCACCCGCCCCAAGGCTGGTGCTGGCACTGGAGCCAAGCACTGGCTGATTCACAACGCTGCGGAATGAAACTTCGCGGTTGTCCAGAGTAACCATCCGTGGATAGGAAACAGACTTGGTACGACGGTCCTGATACAAAGATCTCAGTGTCAGGTTCAAGTCGTTGTAACTCAAAACTGCAGTCGGAAGCGAGTAGCTGCCAATGTTAGCCAAATTGATTGGGCCACTGGCGTTAGAAAGGGTGGCGCCCAATCCGTCTTCTCCAAGAACACCGGTCCAATCGACGCCGATCTCGGATGATGGATCCTTGCTCATTTCGAGGAATTTCACCTCAATCGCCACCATTGGTTGCGGCTTATCTGCGGATGCCAGGTAGGCTTCGATCCACAAGTGCTGTTGGCGTGTTGCCACGACATACAGCGAATTGGAGTCACTGTTCCAAATTACCTTGGAACCATTTCCCGCTGCCTGAGAACCTGCGCTCTGCGCTACTCCAACGGTGCCTCCTACGTTAGCTTGAGGAATATTGGGCTGCCCCAATGTCGGCTGGCCCTGGAAGTTGCTCAGAGAGAACTGCCCGTTATTCACAGATGCAGTAGGTGCGATCGTCGCAATTGATCCGGTAGTCGGGATATCGATGATCCCCCGAATATCTTCCAGAAGCTTACTGGGCTCAGTGATAAAGAAATCAGGAGATCCCTGTAGACTCAGACCACCACCACCGGCGCCTGACTGCCCGCTTCCCTGCGATGAACCAAGATCAGCAGAGCTGCCATTCTTTCTTACCAACTCTTGGGCATTGTAGTTGATCTGATAGATCCGACCAATCAATTCGCCGTCGTTAGCAGGACGAAGGTACCAAATCCCCGAATCATAGATGAGGGAGATTCCATTAGCCTTCGCAAGTGTCTCCAGAGCCGCAAAGGGACTGGCATTGATTGTGAAGGTGACTACGCGATCCTGGCTGTTGGCCGTCTCCGGCAAACCGAAGAAGCCAATTCCGGCATCTTCCGCCATAAGGCGCATAATATCTGACAGTACTGCTTTCGAGAAGTTGTACTGACGTGGAGCTGCCCCGCGAAGAGGTCTCGCGGCCGTCTCGTAAGCGTAAGAGCCGCGCAACGAAATCTGGCCCATTTGTGCATGGCCAGTTGTCGAAAACGCTGTTCCCAACGCAAGTAATGAAACAAGAAGTAGTTTTTTCATTAGTTTAATAACAATATTCATAATTATTATAATTTAAGAAATTTTAACAATCAAGGATAATTTTTATAAATTTCTAAGAAAAATTAATTTGTTTGTTCTGGTTTTTATGGTAATTTTTGTTATTATTCTAAAATTTTCGCAATTTGAAGGAGAGATTTCCCATAAACGCGACATTTCGCGGGCTTACTCAGGGTTCCCCTCGGGGGTTTACCCTGATGGAGTTTCTCTGTGCGCTGATCGTCATTGCGATCCTTTCCTCTATAAGCATCATCGCGGTAGGCCGAATGGTGAGTTCTGCCAAGGACGGTAAGCTCCAGAACGACGTCGCCACGCTGAACCGGGCGATTAAGCTCTATCAAGCGAATGGAGGTAGTCTCCAGAGTGTTACCGAACCGCAGATTGTCCTAAACAAACTGAAGAGCTCCCGCAGCCGCGCAGACAAAGCACTTCACACGGGCGCTCCATCGGGTCGGTTAATCGATATCAGGATCGTTATGCTACCTGTTTCATCAGGTAGCGATGACAAGCGCGCATTCTACGACTCAAATCAGCGAAAATTCCGAATTCGCTCCGAGGGAACAGGATTCACTTTCGATCTGGATGAAAATCTGAATGAGAGCTTCACTGGTCTTGAGGATCGTTCACCTGGGGCCGTATCTTATGCCTCGGAATCTAATTGGGTCTGGGATCATACCACATCCGAGGTACCGGTGACACACCTGGGTGCGGACGTAGCGACTATCTCCAACGCACCCGATACCGGAGCTATACCGACAGACACCACTGATGATGACAAAGGAGGACCCCGCGGAGGTGATGGCGGTGGCAGCGGTGGATCAGATGATGACGATTCCACTCCCGATCCAGTTATCCCTCAATTAGCCACGCCCCAGTTCTCCCCTCCTCCGGGCAACTATCCGGAAACCAGCTTTCCTCTGACAGTAACCATCGTCAATCTGCCTCCTTCTACAAACGGCACAGCTTACATTCGCACGGGAAGATCGTGGACATTGTACGCTGACCAAATCCGGGTGCCCGGCAATTCCGATTCAATCGAGGCCCGGTTTGTAGCAGTCGATCCCGAAGAATTCCAGGACAGTGATATCGCTACCGCAATTTACTACCCTATCGTCACTGGAGTTAGTGGCTCCTCTCAATCTGCGTTTCACTCCCCGAGCGGCGGTGAGAACCTTGATTTTGAACTAACGAATTCAAATCAGAATTTCACTCATGGCAGCAATGAGTTCGATCCCGGAAACGGTGACCCTCCCGTTGCCGTAGGTCTGCCTAACGAAATGAGCGTCTCCTCGCTTCCATTTCAAGACGTCCCTCCGGATACAGCCTTCCCTATCGCCAACTTAACTTATTACAACGGAAACAGTTACTACAACTCACATGCGTCATCTGTTTCCCTAAACCTACAGCTTCAGTTTTCGGGTCAAACAGAGCCCCTGCAAATCGATATTGCTTTGGATTTAGTCAATACGCCAAACGATCCGACCGACCCGGTTGCAAGTGCTGACTATGTTCGCCTGCTAAATATTGGAGAGCCTCACTCTATTACAATCGGCGGAGTTCAATACGACGTGAACCTAAGCGTAGAGGCAACAGACAGCTTTGGTTTTTCCAGTTCGAACCAATTTCATGTTTACGAGGGGAATTCCTCCACCGCAGAGATTTCCGCGACCATCACTCCTGCATCCAACTAATTCTTCCATTCTCTCTTCACCTACTATGCAAGACCTTAACGAAAGACACGCGCTTGGAAATCGAATCATGCATCTCGCGCATGAGTTCAATATCAGTGACTTTTACATCACCCCCTTTGAGCAATTGGTTTATCGGCACAATGGAGACATGATCATTGACTCCTTTGTCTATCGACCCGAAGCAGCGCTGGAGGTAAAACCAGGTTGTGAAGATTACGCCCATCAGCTGGGCCGACTCCGCTTCCGTGTCAACAAACTGGTAACCCGGGGACGACTTCGCTGGGTGATGCGTCTACTCCCTAACCAGATCCCTGATCCAAATCAAATCAATCTGCCAATGCAGGCTCTCAAGGCCTATCTTGAGGCCGAAAACGGCTTGTTTCTCGTCTGTGGTGCTACCGGATCGGGTAAATCTACCACCATTGCCTCCATGATTAAGGCGCGGGCAGAACGGCGGCGTGAGCACATCATTACATTTGAGGATCCGATCGAATATATTCTCCCAACCAACTTAGCCTCCCTTATCACGCAACGGGAGATGGGTTCGGATGAGTTAGATTTTGGACAGTCACTCCGGGCATCTTTGCGTCAGGCACCTGATGTGATCATGGTTGGTGAGATTCGGGATGGCGAAACAGCCGAGATCGCCCTTCAGGCTGCAGAAACCGGTCACGTTGTCATCGCAACCATGCACACATCCTCTGCTGCACAAACTGTGCAACGATATTTGAAGATGGTTCCCAGTGAACGGCTGGAGAACGCCATGCTTTCTTTCGCCGACTCGATGAAGATGATTCTCTGTCAGCAACTTCTATTCGATGAGAAGAAGAAGCGCCGATTCCCGATTCACGAGATCATGTTCCCCTACGATTCCGTAACCGGGATGATTCGCCGTGGTGACTTTAAGCGTCTCGACCATGAGCTCGAGACCGGCACCAGCAAGGGCATGATGAATTTCGAGCACAGTATTCGTGCTCGTCAGATTGAAGGTTTCACTCCCTCCAAGGAAACACAAACCGGCTACTCCGAATACGAAGTAGCAGAGTATCTGCATAAACAACAAGTCATTCAACCTGCTGCTAATCAAACAGTCACCGCAACGCAATAAGCAACCCATCTATCAACCGAAATGGAATTCAAAGACATCAAAGAAGTGCTCTCGTTCGCTGCGTTTCGTCCGGAGGCAGACAATCCGAACTTCTCATGGCCGCAGCGTTTTCCGAAAAGAAAGTCTGTGATCATTAACATCAACAAAGGCCACTGCTCATGGGCATACCTCGACAAAAAGGGAAATGTTTCCCAGGTCGACGAAGCAGAGGGTGAGTTTCCTACCATCATTTCCCAAATGGGTGATGACTGGAAGAACAATACCGAAGACGGCTGGGTTCAAGTTTCGCTGAACAATCGCTTCATCATCAATCTCGAGCATAACCTTTCCCGAAAGAAAGGATGGGAAGACGAGATTCGTATCAGTCCCAAGGCAATCCTTGGCACCAAGTACGATCGAAGCAAGCGATACGCGATGCACCACAATCTGGAAACCAGTGCCAGTCTGCTGATGGCCTGCGATGACTCAATGATCAAGCAGATCGAAGAGGAACTGAAGGCTCACAATCTGACTGCCGCTCGAATCTGCGTTGGGTTGTTTGGCATGACTTCTCACTTGCTGAATCGAATCTCACACGATGACTCATTCAAGAATCAGGATCTAATCGTAATCACCTGGTCACACGGTTCTCTCTGCGTTCTGAAACAGAAGGCAGGCCAATGGAAAGAGCTGCGCTGCCGTAGCGGTTTACCCATCGACGACGAGGCAGCCCTGGCAATGATGGTTCGCCCTTTCATTGAGGGAGCCGAGCCAACTACAAGAGTTCTCTTCATGGGTGACACAGCTCAATCTCCACACGGTAAAGCCATCCTTTCCATGTTTGGAAGTCTCCACGTAACCGATGTGACGGAGGACAATAACCTCTGGAATATTCTCGCTAAAAACTAATCAACGTATCTACCACCTCATTCTATGGAAATCATTATACATGATCTGAAGAACGACCGGCAGAATGTTTCCGGCGGTCTTCCGTCAATCTTGAAGCTGGTTCCGATCGCTTTTTATATCGGAACGGTTCTTTCAATTCTACTGAGCCTCTATTTTTACTTCTCATTCAAGGCCTACAAGTCATCTGCTGAAGTAATGAAGAACCGCGCAACTAATGCTACGGGGGAAACCCAGCGCATCCAGCAACAGGATCTAAAGATTCGAGAAATCTCCACTCGTGCAAACCAGCTCGCACAATGGCTTGAAGGGTCACGTCCTTTGCAGCCAATCACCGTGGCGATTGCCCGAAGTATGGCTAAGAACTCAACGATTGCCGAACTGTCTCTCAATCGTAACCCGGAAATACCAGCACATACTTTTATGGAATTGAAGGTAAATGGCGGCGGCAGCCAGCAAGTGCAGGCCACCTTAGATTCTATCTACGCTCTAAACTACCAAACCTACTCCGCTCAGGAAGTAAAGGGAAAGAATGCCATCGATTTTCAGGCTACCCTTATCTACAACGAAAAGAACTAGGTAATAAGATTATCAGAGAAAATGAGTAACCATAAATTAGCATGCCTCGTCATCGGACTGATCGTCTTTCTGATGGGATTCGGAGTGAATAAAGTGCGTGGTATCGCTGTCAAAGCCAAACAGGATGGTGAAACCGCCAGAACAGAGGCTGAAACAGCAGAGCGCCAGCGCAAGTTTGCTGAAATTCAACTTCAGAGTCTGTCAGCAAAAACGTCCCAATTGCGGGACAGTTACGACCAGTGGCTCCCTCACTTCGAATCATTTCGTAACACAGGCGACGGCGAACAACGTATTGCCGAAGTAATTCGCGAAGGTGACGTTTTCGTTCTTTCACAGAAATTCAAAGCCTCCAAGATCGAGGGCAACGGATTCATCAGTCACTCACTTCGAGCCGATCTGATTGTCGAAGACGAGTATTCGAAAGTGATGAACTGGCTGGGCAAGCTGGAGGAGCAGATTCCTGCCTGCCAAATTGCTCACTGCAAAATCACCCGCGGCGATCGCGGGAATGATGTTCATCTCGAAATGCAGATTCAGGTGCCGATCGTCCGAAGTATCCCGACTGCACAGCCCAAACCAAAGGCCACCAAGTAACCCATTTTACCTATCTAAGTCCAACACATGAAAGCTATTGCCCTTTCACTCCTTTTCATTCTGACTGCCAGTTTTGCTGGAGCACAGACTCCTGCGGTTCCTGCAGGTGGAGCTGCCGCACCACAGCGTCAGATCATTCGTCAGATTCAGATTCAACCGGAAAGCAAACGCCCTCTTTCTTTGAAAGTTACCGAACGCAATCCGTATGCAAGGCGGACTGAGGATCAGAATCCGGTCACAGAGATCGGTGCTGACTCTGAAGAAGCCCGGATTCGCAAGGTTCTACAGGGCCTGGCCGTTTCCGGTTCGAGCCGCGGCCCAAATGGAGACCTGAAGCTACAAATGGGAGACATCACTCTCCAAAATGGCCGCGTTCTTCCTCAACTACTGGAAAATCAAACAGAAAACCTTCGGGTTACTGAGATCACCAAGAACACCATTACCTTCGGCTGGATGGATGTAGAGACAAGCGAACTCACAGGTAAGACTATGCAAATTGGCTACGATCTGACACCCAAGATCACTTACCAATTGAGCGGTCAGAACACTGCCAGTGCCGATGACAGCAAGAAAAAGCCCACTCCGAAATATGGAGTGATGCGACTTCGGCCCGATCGGCCTCAAGCCAATGCCCGCTACGCTGCGGATGACCCGGATTCTCGCGACTACCGCTAGCCAATAAAAGCCCCCTCCCCTTCAACTCGATGAAACACACTACGAAACATACCCAGGTAGGAGCCTGGACTTTTGTTGAAATGCTGGTTGCCATTTCGATGAGCGCGATCTTTCTCGGCGCCGCGACAATGGTCTTCTATAGCATTTCCCAGAATTCCAAGCGACTAACCAACCTGACAACGGTCACCATAGGTTCTGCTAACGCCGATTTCTATGGGGAGAATGCTACATCACGAAGGGTCTATACTGCTCCCAACTACGGAAAGCTCGGGTTTGCTCAGGTTATGAGGCAGCAAATGCAGGACGATGCTGAAATGTCCAGCGCCGTCTACTGCCTCCCGCGCTCTCAGTTCAATCCGGTTCGTCAGGGCACAATTCCGTTTGGCCCCGGTAGTAGTGATACCTCAACGAAACCCGCTCTGGATACACCGGAAGCGTTTCGTCAGTTTCTGATTCAACAGGTCCCGGCTGCTGCTTCGGTTTTTTCCACAGCGATCAGGAATGTCCCACCCAATACGACGATGAACATGACGGTGTTTATGGTCGCGCCGAATAGCAGTGACACTCTGATGTCTTTGCATGCGGTTTACGATATTGATTTCGTCACTACCACAACACCGCAGGGGCTCTATGCATCAGTGAGGCGCTACAAGAATAATACCCTGACCCAGTACTACGACGTTTTCTATGAGGGAATTCTCGGAACAAACAACCTGCCGGGCCCACAATTCGTCGCGTTCGAACATGTGAACAGAAAGGGAGTCACCGAGACCAACAGTATCGAACGTTTTAAAATTGGGACAAAAGGACCTTTCTACCTTCTGTGGCTGCCAGATCCAACGATCAATCCCCTGCCGATTCTGGATCCCGGCCTGGCCCCGGTTACTGCACCAGCCGTTTTTGCCTACTCTCAACAAAGTATGAAATCGAGCCTGATGTTGGCTCTACCCATGTTCCCTGCTTTGTAGCCCCCTTTGACCCACACCAACATGAAACTCTCCAAGAAATTTTCCAAACTTCAAAACTCCAGAGGTAGTATACTTGTAGTTTGCCTCGTCCTCGCCGGTCTCGGAACGATCGGTGTTGCAGCCTGGGTTTCCCTTTTGGACGCCCGTGGCCACGTTGCTGAGCAAGGCATTGTCGCTACGGAAAGACTGGTTCGTTATCGAAACAGTAAGATCGTTGCAAAAGACATGGCTTTCCGACGCCGCCTTATTGGGGCGGACAACGCCCGGTCTGTCACCTTAGCAAACGACATGGGATTCGCTCAGCTCGGTGCGAGTACAAATCCATTGGTCGAAACCGCTGCAACACGAACGCAAAAAATCGGCAGTCAACCTTTCCGGGCTTTCTCGGAAGAATTGGCGGTTTCAGTTAGTGATGGCGATACCGCTTTCAATTGGAATTACCAACTGAAAAGTGCCAACCCCATGGCCTATGGTGACCTGCTGACTATACATAACTCGATTGATGCGGTTTTCAGCAGTGGAGAAGCTCCGACAGTAACCGGGGAAGTGCATGTTCACGGTCGAGCTGTTCTTTGGCCGACCTCAGTGCAAAACAACCTGAGTGCCATCAAAGCGGAGGAATTCTATTTTCCTGAACTTTCTGTTTCAGGAATGACATTGAGTCACCCTGCAGGCGGCACTCCGCTTGCCCCACAGAACTTTCCCGTCAGCCCAACCTCCACAGGCACGGTCAATACGTCTTTGGCAGGCAGCGCCACTCCCATTCCGGCGGACCTTCACCTGCAAGGCTACGCAACGCTCGTTTCTTCGGTTCCTTCATCTCTGGGTGGCGGTGTCGAGCAGCAGAACTCATATGCGCACCGCCTTGCCAACATTGGCGACTACGCATCCATCAACGCAACTGTCTATGCCTATCAAGGGGCAGTCCCCAAGGCTCTTGGCAGTGGTCCAGACACGATTGCTGCATCACCTGCCGATGGATCATTAATCACCGATATTAATGATACGAACATTTCAGATACCGTTCTTGAGCAGACATTAATCGATGCATCGCCTCTTTCTTCGGATGTAATGACGGCATTACTCAACCGCACGCCTGCATTATCTTTGGTTAATCTCCTGAACGTAACAAACGCCAACTTGCCTCTGGCCGATGACGTTAACTCACTTCTGAATAGCGAAGCATATGAAAACACCTTTCCGGATGGGACTCAGGAAATCTATAACGCCGGCCTTGGAACCTATCTGATCTCGAACGGTGCAGGTGACTTCACCCTGGATCTTCGTGATCCGCTTCTGCCGAACCTTCTCCTTACGAACTTCACGTCACTGACAATCAAGGGGCACCCAACCAGCTCTTCAGCTGAGGATGATGAAAACCTAGAGCCAAGACTCATTGTTCTGAACAATGACCTGAACGTAAAGCTCCAGCAGATCAATTTTCAGGGCTTTAATGACCGTCGAATTGTACTGGCAATAGCCAACAAGAACGTTCTCGACAATGCCGGCATTATCGATGAAGCCGGCATTCCGGTAACCTCGCCCAATGCGCGGACAGTTTTCCAGTTTTCCGAGTTGGATGGAACAACAATTTCCTCACCTTCGTGGCGTATGATCTGTGAACTTCAAGGCACGATTGCAGATTGGAACCTTTCCAATGTTCAAGGCGTGCTGACGATCAAAGGCGGTATTCGGACGGATAACAGTATTCATGTTTCCAATACGAACACCACCCGCTACCTGAAGCTGACTCAGGAGGACAACCTGGAAGATCTCGCCCCGTTCTTGATTCGCCACTCTTGGCTGGAAGCATTCCGTGTCCCGCTTGGAAACTGATCCTCTACTCCCTCTGTTTATGAAACACACAAAACTGAAGAATCTATCAAATCGGGCCTACACCCTGATTGAAGCACTCGTTGGCAGTGCCGTCTTGATGATCGGTATCAGCGCCGCCGCTACCATGTCACTTTCTCTTCTGAAACAGGAGGAGATCAATGAGAACACAGCACGGGCACAAAACTATATCGATACAGCAGTTGCTCTATATCAATTGGGTGTTCCGGCGGATGATGTGGCTCCTTTGCTACCATCTGATTCGATTATCAACTCGCTCACTACCCAGCCGCTGCTGGTCAATGACACAACAAATTCTCTTACCTTTCCGGGCACAGCCTTCACAGTAACCTTTCAGGTTAATCGCGATCAGGCTGATACCCGCACCCTCACCGTTCAGGCTCTCGAGCCTACTTATTAGTACACACTTTCACCGTCCTCACCACCATGCTTAAGAAAGTTACCCTAACCAATATCCACACAAACCGGAAGACACATACTGTTGTTGACACCACTACCGATGAGAAAGCTCTTGTTGGCGCTGGTAAAACACCGGTAGAAAACGCGAAAGTCAGTGACATTACCGGTCTGGACGAATCGATTCAAAGGCTCACATCTAAGAAGAAGCCTCTCGAAGATCGCGTTGCTCTTTTCAACGGATTGGCAAAGTGCCTGGATCGAAATATTCCAATCATCAAGAGTTTCAAGCTCCAGGCAAACCGGGTGAAGACTTCGAAATTCCGGGGCGTGATCGCTGAAGTTGCTGAGGACCTGCAGCAGGGCGAAAAAATGAGTGATGCGATGAAAAAGCATCACACCCTTTTCACTCCGGATCTCATCGCATTGATTCGCGCGGGCGAAGAGTCGGGCCGCCTTCCCGAGATCTTCCGCCGGGTCGGATCAAGCCAAAAGAAAACATCACGGATTCTCAAGAAGCTGAAATCCGGAATGATCTATCCCGGAGTCGTGATCACACTCGGTATCGGCGTTGTGATTACCATGAGCTTCACTCTCGTTCCAGCGATGACAAAGCTCTATACATCACTGGATACCGAGCTTCCGGCTGCTACGAAAATGATGATGACTTTTTCCAACGTGCTGCTCAAGCAGCCGTGGTTGGTAGCTATCCCAGTACTGGCGATTATCCTTTTCTTTAAAAACTGGGGAAAAATTTCACGGATGAGACCGGTTCAACAGCTGTTCCTTAAGCTGCCTATTATTTCCAACCTGGTTCGGAAATCAGCAGCAGCTGTTGGATTTCGTACTCTGGCTCTTCTAATCGAAGCGAATGTTCGCCTTTCTACTGCATTGGAAATTACCGCTGAGACAGCATGGCACTTTCAATACAAGGAGTTCTTTAACCGTGTCCGGGATCACATTCTGGGAGGAACGACCCTGCCTGATGCCTTCCTGATCGAGTCACACCTCCTGGGTGACGACGGTCGAATGATCTGCGGCTTCATGGAAGTCGCTGCCGAGACTGGTTCAGGAACTGAGCTGCTCAATGAAATTGCAGAAGATTACGAAGACGAACTGGATACGGCTGCCAACCAAATCGACAAGCTGATCGAGCCCTTCACGATTATTATCCTGGGAACCATGGTCGGATTTCTGATCTACGCAATCTACGCTCCCGTCTTCTCACTCGGAGATGCCCTTCTGAAGAAGAAATAACGCAACAGAGGCGCAATTTCGCAAAAACGAGAAAACCCTTACAAAAGCCCCTTATTAATTATTGCAATTATAGTAATTATTAATTATATTGTATTTTGAGGACCAACCCCTCTTGGGCATTGTTCTCATTTTAAAAAACAAAACCAAAGAAAAAACAAAAACAACAACTATGAAAGTATCGAAACACAACCTCAAAGCTGGTTTCAGCCTTGTAGAAATGCTTGTCGTGATCGCTGTGATTGGAATCATTGCTGCTATCGCTGTTCCTAACATCGGTAACATCAACGCTTCTGCTCAGGATGCGAAAGACCGCCGCAATGCACAGAACCTTGCTTCTGTTTATGCTTCTGCTGAAGCTGCTGGCTTCGACAACTGGACAGACGAGACTGCTGTTGCCAACATCGTTGGTGATCTTGTAGGCGGCGCTGTTCAAATCACTGACACTTCCAGCCCTTTCAACGGAACTGTATTCTCAGTACCTGGTCTTACTGCTAACGACCAAACTGGTGCAGCTCAATACCTTACTATCGCTAACGGTATGATGCAGTACACCGGTTCCGCTAACTAATCCGGATTTAATTACGAGAGCCGGCCCGCACAACTGCGGGCTGGTTCTCCTTTCCCCTTTCACACTCTTCTACCCTTCACTCTATGAACCTTTCCCACACCACAAAGCGCCAGGCCTTTACGATCGTTGAACTTCTCATCGTAATCACGGTGATCGGGATTATGTCGGCCCTGGTAATTTCCTCTTTCTCCGGCGCGGCACAGGACACACGCCGGGTAATCGCCCGCCAACAGCAAGCTTCGATTCAAAATGCTGTGAATGCCTGGGTGACCTCTCAATCAGCAGTCAGTGGCTTAGCTACCGCCCAGCAGACCTACAATGGGCAAACAACCAGCATGGCTCGATTCAATCTGGTAAGAGGATATCTCGATGACTCCACTGCTGATCACATTACCGCAAACTCATCTCCCAACGGTGACCTTCTCACTACTGCACTTCGAAAAGTAGGTCAGCAGATCCAACTTCCTCAGTGGGCAGCCTCTTCTTATCCCAAAGTAGAGCTCATTGACACCCCTTAACCTTTTATCCCAAGACAAAACATGAAATCTCACAAAAAATCCGCCTTCTCTCTGGTAGAGGTTCTGGCAGCAGTTGGTATCATTGGAATCATCGCCTTCCTTGCGATTCCAAACATTGTTGCGATCAAGCGGGACTCCGAAAGGAACCTGGCAATCTCCCGCGCGGAGTCCGTAAACATGGCAATCGTTGCCTACATGCAAACAAACGGACGCGACGCCGCGGAAACGGAGTGGGCTTCCACAACGAATGATCAGGAGCGTTACGTTTTGCTATCTCCTTATATTTCCTTTGCTCCTGCAACGTTCCTCGAGTTCACACCGGCTGGCTATTCAATGACTTTGCCACCTGACCTGAGAACTCTGACCAAGACTGCTCTTTCTGATCAGACCGGTGCAACACCAGTTCCTATTATTTACTAATATCCTCTTCTGCATCCATCCATGAAAAACAGCATAGGTATATCTCCTCGAAATAGTGGATTTTCCTTGGTTGAAGTCATTGTAACTGTTGCGGTCCTGGGAATCCTAACCGCCATTGGAATGTCTACATTCGGAAATGTTATCGAAGGTTCCCGTGATACGGTTGCATCGAATCTGATTTCGACTTTGAACAAGGCTACACGGGAATTCAGTCACGCAAACAATGATCTATTTTTGCAGGGCCTTCCCAATTCAGCCAGTGACGAAGAAGTTATTCTGATGGCACTGCAATATCAGGCAACAGCCGAGCTGGAACTGATCCCGAAAGGACCGTTCATGAATCCCAACTGGATCCCGGCCGCGTCCAGTGCCACAACCGACTATCGGGCTCAATGGACCGGATCATCCTGGAAACTTCTTCGGCCAGACGATACCGGGGCCGGCCTGCTGATCGTTTTCGATGGCTCTGACCTCGGCACACCGCGAGCATTTCCGCCGGGTTATACACTCCCGGTTTCCTACTAATCCCTCCCCATTCCCTTCCCGCACCCACCATCCAAAGCATCTTTCATTTTAGAGACATCCACTCTCTTCACCATTTTACCACCACATGAGTCAAGCAATCGCAGAGCCTCCCGGCGCTTCATCCAGCGCGGAGACAGGTGCTGCCGACCCAATGAGTTCCCTACTCCAGGTTGGCAGTGCAATGAACTTCGCCGACGCCCTCGGAGGGCTGATGTCCCTGGAGGGATCCGCTGTTCAGTTCGGCATTCTTCCCGTTGAGCTACCCCGCGAAAACTGTTCAGTGGAAGCAGAGAATATTCTTCGTAAGCTTGGTCGCTTTCCTCGAACCGACAGCCCATGGCTGCCGATCACAACCCTCGGACCATCGATTATTTTTGCCCATCACGCGCCCAAGTCGGAAGATATGTGGGGTGTTCCATCGCCCTTCGCAATTCGTGTGGTGATTTCCGAAGAGCAATACGAAAAGATTCGCAAAGACCTGGTAATGCGTCTTTCGAATTCCCCTCTCCCAAAAGACAATCCCATGGAGGCCCTGCAGTCTCCAAAGTTGCCACCCGGCGATTTCGAAGCTGCCTTTGAATGGTTGCTGGCAAATTATCCCTTCGACGATAAAGAAAAAGAGCGACTGCAAATGCTTCACGGCGAAATCGTTGAGAAAGAGGGCTTTGTCAATTTTGCCGGATTCAACTCAATTCAGCCGTCACTTGGTGTAGCCCTCTCCTACATTCTCCAGGGCCCGTCACTCCTTTGTTTCAACCCGGAGGAAGCACAGCGTCAGGAGCAGTTCCCGGTTCCTCTCATGGAGAAACACGCTGTGTATCCAGTATATATTGGTGAACACAAGGTATACCTTCTTTCTGCATCTGAGAGCAACTATGCTTTTGAAGATGAGTGGCTGTCACAGGGAAATGACCCTTTGGAATTCGTTCATGTTCTCGCTGATGAAAGAGTAATCAGAAGCGCTATTAGCCGCTGCAATACCGGTGCAGCTGACAATGCCGGTATCGAAATCGAGAAATCCACCCTGAGTATTTCCGATTCCGAGAGTCTAGTAGAGATCGAACCAGAGGATATCGCGGAAGTGAATCCAAAGAACCTCAATCATACTCCGGAAGAGTTGATTCAATGGGTTCTCTACACCGCTATCAATGCCCGGGCGTCTGACCTTCATTTGGAGAAATTTTACAACGTCGTTCGCTTCCGCGCTCGAATCGACGGCAAGCTCCGGACAATTTACACAGCTCCCGAGGATATGATGCAGCGTTTCATCGCGCTGATCAAAAACTACTCGAATATGAGCCAATCCCGTCAGGAAGCGCTCGATGGCCGCTTTGCTATGGCTATTGGCCAGCGCCGGGTTGACTGTCGTGTTGCCGCTGTGCCCTGTCGAAATGAGATGCAAAAAATCATCATGCGTTTCCTCGATAAGCAGGATGGCCTGAAGGAGCTCTCACAACTCAATCTCAATCGCCGTCAAAACACACTCGTGAAAAGGGTGATGGGCCGCGACCAGGGGCTGGTTCTGATTACTGGACCTACTGGATCCGGTAAGACCACGACCCTTTACGCGCTGATCAACAGTGTAAATGAAGAAGGCATCAACATTCACACGATTGAGGATCCAATTGAATACGAAATCGAAGGGATTAACCAAACCCAAACAGACCCAACTCACGAATTGACTTTCGGTGCCGGTCTTCGGGCTCTCCTTCGTTCCGACCCGGATGTTATTCTGATCGGTGAGTGTCGTGATGAGGAAACCGCAAACTCAGCTATCAATGCAGCTCTCACGGGTCATTTAGTTCTGACCACATTGCATGCCAACGATTCCTTGCGTGCAGTTTCCCGTCTGCTTTCCATGGGTGTGGAACCTCACCTGGTTGGAGATTCCCTTGCCTTATCGGAAGCACAGCGGCTGGTCCGAAAACTTTGCACCTATTGCAAGCGGCCAGTCGATTGGACTCCGGAACTACAGGCTATTTTCCAACGCCAGGGAGTAATTCCCCAAAACGCTAATGAGCGTGTTTATCAGGCTACTGGATGTCCTGAATGTCAGGGCTCTGGCTATAGCGGTCGAGTGGCACTCATGGAAATGTGCGAAATCAACTCCGAGATCGCTGATCTTATCGAAGAGCAGGCTCCGCAATCTGAGCTCCGGAAAGCCGCGCTGAAAACCGGGTTTCAAACCCTTTACCAGGAAGGCCTGACTCACGTTCTTGCTGGCAACACAACTATGGAGGAAATCAGTAAAGTGAGTTACACCGCATTCTAATTGTGATACAATTTTCCAACAACACCTGACAATTCAATGAGCATTGTTATCAAAAAGAACCCCACCCCACCCGCAGAAGCAAACGCAACCCGTATCTTGATCGTCGATGACGAACAGGCTATGCAATTGCTCGCATCTGCAATCGTCAAACGTCTCGGTCATCAGGCTAAGACCGTTGGAAGCGGCGAGGAAGCTCTTGAGGAATTCAAGAGAGCTGCGCAACTTGGAGCCCCCTATGACATCGTAGTCATGGATCTTGCCCTACCCGGAGGAATGTCTGGTCTTGAAGCAACTATCGCGTTGAAGCAGATCAATCACGAAACCAAAGTAATTGTAAGCAGTGGCTATCTCGAGCAAAATGCCAGAGCTGCAGCGATCCAGCACGGATTTGCTGGAATCCTGCCTAAGCCTTATACCGCTGATCGATTGGCTTCTGAGATTCGCTACGTTCTTCGTGAAGAGGGCGAAACTGCGTAGAATCCGGAGTTAGACCATTTCGGTGATCGAAGTGGTATTCTCCGGCTAGTGAAAAATGAAAGGCACTCCCAGCTTTTCAAAGGCCGATTTCTCTTCTGACATATAGCGTTCGGCAAGCTGGTCGAACCTGCCCTGCTCGCGATATTGGTGAAGGAAGGCATTCACTTCATTGCGTAAGTCATCGTTACCTTTCTTGATCCCGACTGCCCACGTTTCCTCGCGAATCGGCTGCAGAATCGGGCGAGTCTTGTCCTCGTGGTTTTTCCAGTGTCGATAAATTGAGATTTGATCGTAAATGAACGCATCCGCCTTGCCCTGAACGACTTCGAGAACACAGGTCGCCGCTTCATCGAGAACAATTAATTCCGCTTCAGGGAGATGCTCTTTTGCCCAAAGGTGGCCAGTCGTTGAGAGCTTGACCGCCAGCTTCGGTTTTCCCTTTTTCAAATCGTCTGCTGATTGGATGGTCGAATCTTTTCCCACCAGCATGCAAAGGCCGTTGGTGACATAGCCATCAGAAAAATCAATCTGCCGGGCCCGCTTCTCAGTAACCGTCATAGAGGCGATAATCAGGTCGATCTTGCCTGACTTAAGCGCCGGAATAATGCCGTTCCATTCCACATCTACAATCTCGACCGGCCGCCCCAGGTATTCAGCCAAATCCTCCGACATACGCACACTGATACCGTCTGGCTGGTTGTTAGTATCACGCATCTCGAACGGTGCGTAAGCCAGCTCCATACCCACTCGAAGAGGCTTCAAATCATTCGATTCAGGAGATTTTCCGCAAGCCGAAACCAGGAATACGGCAAACAGAACGGTAAATGCGCGACAACTCATTACAGGAGACCATTCGCTCAATCTAAAACCGAAGCAAGCTTCAGCGCCCAAAACATTGACTATACCCCGAATCCAACCGAGCATATCGGCCCCACGATGATGCTCGAAAAACTGATCTCCATTCTGGAAAAGTCCGCGGCCGCC
>JAHDCN010000022.1:3985-20871 GCA_020629815.1 Verrucomicrobiota bacterium | reverse complement strand
GTTGCTATGGTAGTTACCAGGTATCTTTTCTGTTTCATTTTGGTTTAGGTTGAAAGTTTTGTATATTTAGGAAGCAAGCTCGACCGGCCTCTTACCTACTTTTCTTTTTGGTTCGTTTTTTTTTGCCGGTTTGCCGGCAGCTTGAAAAATGTCATCGCGAAAGACAGAGGAGAATGGCAATTCGCTTGCGCCGAATGATTCCGGAATCAGCCCGGCACTCTTCATGTGGCTGACGACCCAGTTCGCACGCTCGGCAGTGGGACGGTTCACATCGAACCGGTGAAATACATGAAACTCATCGCTATTGACGCTTCCCGTCCCTCCGAAAAGACTTTGCCGAATTGACTTCTCCGGTATGTCGAGGTATTCACGCTTCGCAAGATGCGCTGCGACAATCTCTCTGCCCTTTTCCGTATCACAGCGGCGAGCGGCTTCCATCAGGCAGGAAATCAACTGCAAGTGGAGATCGTGTCGGGACTCTGCAAACGATTCCGTGACTAACAGAGCTTTCTCCGGGTGCAGCGGGCTGAGGTCTACTGTCTCTTTTACAATTACTCCGGTCCCACCCAATTGTGCCTCGCTATTATAAGGCTCGCCGACACAGAAACCATCGATGTATCCCGTGCTCATGGAATGAGACATCAATGAAGGTGGGATAACCACGATTTCGATATCCTCTCCAGGATGGAATCCCGCTGGCTGTAGCCATTGCCGCAAGAGAAAGTGGTGAGAACTGAAAAGATGAGGCACCGCGAAACGCAGGCGACGTCTGGTTGCCAGACTGAACTTCCTCAATGCCGCAGCATCGGTTACCCCCTGCTCGTGCAAACCGCGCGACAGGGAAATTGCATCCCCATTGGAATTAATCAAAAAACCGGTCAGGCAATTTCTTTGCAATGAGCCAAGCCCGAGCGTGATGGAAAAAACGAGACCTACCAATGCATGCGCGCCTTCCAATTCTCCATATGCCACCTTGTCCCGAATAGACCCCCAACCAGGCTCACGCACCAAGTCCACCGCCAACCCAGCATCTTCAAACAATCCCTCTTCGGATGCGTAGACCAAAGGGGCCGCATCAACCAGAGGAACGAATCCAATTTTAATCGGGCTGGAGTTTTCTTTCACACCCACCTTTTTAGCCGTACGCGTGCCAGACCGTGCCAATTGGTCCGAAAGATGCTTTCTAAACTCTCATCCGATTGATCAAAACCATTCATGGACCTTCTTGACTCACGACAACTGCGAGCCTTTCAGGAGTTAGCCCTTCGTGGGAGCTTCACTGAGGCAGCAAATCACCTGCATCTCACTCAGTCTGCCGTCAGTCACTCCATCAAGGCTTTGGAAGTGCATCTCGACACCAAACTGTTTGAGCGGCAAGGGAAACAGGTCCGCCTGACCAATTCCGGCGAAGTTCTTCTGCCTCATGCCAACCGAATTCTGACGAGGATGGAGAAAGCTCAGGATGAACTTCTCAATCAGAAACGCCCTGGCCACGGTCGGCTTCAAATCGGTGCCACAGTGACGATCAGTCAGTATATCCTGCCCTCGATTCTCCGTGAATTGCGCGAGAGCTTTCCCAATTTTGAAATAACGGTAGCAACCGAAGACAGCCGAAATTTGATCCGCATGATTGAACAGGGGGACATTGATATCGCTGTGGCATTAGAAGCGACGCACTCTTCCCGGATTGAGTTTGAACCGCTCTTCTCCGACAAAATCGAAATGGCGGTTTCACCCATGCACCCCATCGCAGTGGCGGAAGATATCACCATGGAGACAATTCGTGGTGAGGATTTTATTTTCTACAACAAATCGAGCGAAACCTTCCAATTAATTGAGAAGGCTTTTTCTCAATCAAAAGATCGCATTCAGGCATCGCTTCAAGTTGGAAGCATGGCAGCGATTAAGCAAATGGCACAAATTGGCATGGGAATCGGCCTGCTGGCCCCCTGGGTGGCACTTGATGAGATTTCCAGCGGTGCATTGGTGTTCCGCGATCTACCCATGGGAAATGTGGATCGCTGGTGGGGCCTGTATTCACGAAGCGATCGGGAGAATATTGCTGAAGATGTTTTCTCCGGCATTTGTCAGAGTGTGATTCAGGCCATGATGATCCGTGTAGACAAGGTCCTGTCTCAATCCCAGCAGAGTCCTGCTGCTCACCTTGCCTAGCACGGAACGGAACTCAGCCACTTTCTTATGGAAAGCTAATCTGCCTTTGCCGATTCAGCTTGTACAAGGCACAAAAAACCCGGCAAGCTGCCTTCGCAACTTGCCGGGGAAAGAGAGAAACTCGAACTTAGGAAGACAGAGTTTCGATAAAGCGGGGAAAGAATTAGTATTTGTAATTCATCTCAAGCGAGATGCGCGTGACGTCTGGAAGCGTATCACCGAAGAACCATGAGCCTTTACCCAGAACGGAAAGGCCGTTACCCAGATCCTTTGCAAGCACCAGGTCAATCTCATCACCATAACTGAAGTCGAGATCAGCATCCTGGAAGTGATGGTAGAAAACCGTAGCAGCAACACCGCCAGGAAGCTTAGTGCCAACAGAAGCATAGAAATCTGTGAGGCCAGTTCCCGGAGTATTCAGGAACACGTCAGCGAAACCATTAAACTTGTGAAGAGTCGCCAGAGGTGTGCGGAAGCCTTGTCCGTTGTCTGAACCAAGATGCTCGACACCAACCGTCCCTTTGAACCCACCACCGAGCGGGGAAGACAAAGAAGCGTGCGTGTAGGTAGTTGCGTAATCAAGCGGGCTGTCGAAAGCGTCTGTTTGATAAGCAAACTCCAAATGGTAGGTCATATCCCCCAATCCCCCATCCAAGGAAAGACCGAAGGTGTTATTGCTGGCAGCTGAACCGAAGTCATTCGTCAGATCCAGAAGATAAGCGTAGGCGGTAAGAGTCCCTGCGGGAGTGTTTTTGATCTTTGCATTGATCAAATGAGAGTTGCCCTCGAAGTCAGTGTGAATCGGTGCGAAAACATCGGAACCGAAGATTCGATTCACCTGATTCACATAGCTGTAGAAGAACTCCACATCAGAAGACGGTTTCAGAATCAGAGTCGCAGCGTCAAAGGTCTGCATATTCTGTCTCCAGGCAACGCCACCGACATAACGCTGACCATCAAGAGCAATCGCCTGACGACCTGCTTTCAGCATGAACGCACCGTCCGGTGTTTTGTAGCTCGCCCAAAGTTGATTCACTTCGTGTGATTCCGGGTCAGCAATGATCGTCCTGTTGGCAGGGCCGTGAACGGATGCTGCTCGATACCAGTCGCGGTCCGCAACAGTGGTCCCTTCGTATTCACCGAATACCTGGAATCCATTGAACTCCTGCGTTTTCAGACCAACACGACCGCGGAGCGATAAATTGTGGGATGAAATCACACCGGGCACATCAACGTCACCGTATTCATAGCGGGCACGCAGATCGAGAGTTGGAGTGACAAATGCAGGATTCGCATCGTCGAGAATGACGGGCTCAGGTTCACCTGCAAAGTTAATGGCAGGGGTCAAAAGCCCGCCGAGTAAAAGAATGATGTTGAGTTTCTTCATGGATGAGTTCGTTTGCCCCCCTAAAGAGCGAAGCACGTGCCATGCTACAAGATTAAGCGCAGCGGGCGATTCCATTGTTTTCATAAGTGAAATGAATCGCTTTCATACAGCCACGAATAGGCCGTTTACAGGTGGTTCCACTTCTGCAATGATTTTTTCATGAAGCGCCCTCTTCCTCGCCGAACGTTGTTAAAGGGATTCGGTTCCGTGGCGATTGGCCTGCCCCTGCTGGAAGAAATGATCGGCACAACGAGCCTGGCTGCTAACGCAAAAGTCCCGGTCCGCGCTTTCAACCTGTTCTTCGGGCTGGGAATCCCCAAGCCATTGCAGGCGGAAGGCTACGAGGGTGTATTGGAACCTCTCAAGCCCCTGTCTGATAAATTGCAGATCATCCGCAATGTCGATCAGATCCGTTGCGACGGAAAAGGTATCAATGCGCACTTCGATGGAGCTTCCGGTGCTTTTACCGCTACTGCCCCAAATGGCGAGGCACGAGCTGGTGGTGCGTCTATCGACCAGATCATTCGGCACGCGCATCATCCAGACGGCCAACCCGCCGGAATGGTTCCCACACTCGTTGGTGGCACTTTTTTCCGGCGTAGCCGGGTTGGGCGCTATGTGCACAGCTACAACGCAGACGGCACTGTCGCCGCTACGATGCAGGAAAAACCCCGCGACCTGTTCGACCGGGTGTTCGGCGTGATGAATCTTTCCGATGCGGAAACTGATGTAAAACGGGAACGTTTGAAGCGTAGTGTCCTCGACTCGGTCGTCGATCAATACAAATACTATACTGGTGCCAATTCCCCGCTGGGTGCTGCCTCCAAGTCGCGGGTATCCGATCACCTCGACCGAATCCGTGAGTATGAACAACGCGCTTTCGAGATGAAAAAGCTCGATCCGAATGCGCCGGATTACCCGCCACGCTCGAAAGTTCTGCATGGTGGGCAAGCCGATCCCGGAGGCGAAGGGATTGATATTACTCTCGACGAGCTGACAGAAGAGTGGCGTCTGATGGCCGATTTGTATGCTCTTTCCATCCAACTGGATCGCGTGCGCTTTGGCTCCCTTACCTTTCTCGCCGCCGGTGAACGAATCCGTCTCACCGGAGATTATGAATTCAACGGAGAGAAAATCTACGAGTTCAATGATCGGCAAAATTTGAATGCCTCCGGATCAGCCGGCTGCAGCCACGAATACTGGCACCAGTACCGGGAAGAAAAGGAAAACAAACACCTGCGAATGCATGCTCACATGAAGATGCGGGAGCTGGCCTACTTTCTGAACCGGCTCGACCAAGGCAACGACGCCCGCGAAGCCAACGGCAAAACCATTTTGGAAAACTCCCTGATTACCATCTCTACCGAGTCAGGCGATGGACGGCACAACGACGTGAAGCGAGAGCTCGCCGGCGTCTTTCATGCCATCACCGGTGCTAACGGAAGATTCAAGACAGGAAGTATCACTGATACCAAAGACGCCGAAGGCATCGACGTTTACAATACCATGCTCAAATCCATGGGAGCAGGTGATCGGCTCGGCCCGGATCAAAGGGAACACCAATCTGTCGATTCTATTCTGGCGTAGCAGGCCGGAAACGGGCTGCGTTTTTTAGCCGTCGTATCTCCGCAAAAGGAGCGAGGCATTGTGTCCACCAAATCCAAAGGAGTTTGTCAAAGCGACATCCACTTTCGCCTCTCTGGCAGTGTGTGGCACGTAGTCGAGATCACACTCTGGATCCTGATCATCGAGATTGATTGTCGGAGGTATGACGCCCTCGTTGATTGCCTGAATACAGGCAGCCATTTCCACCCCACCGGCAGCACCGAGCAAGTGTCCGGTCATTGATTTCGTGGAGCTCACAATGAGGCCGTCTTTCGCATGGGAACCGAAAACCCGTTTAATCGCCTTAGTTTCACAGATATCACCCAGCGGAGTCGAGGTTCCGTGAGCATTGATGTAGTCCACTTCCTCACAGGAGATGCCACCGTGCTTCAGAGCCATATCCATACAGCGGCCAGCGCCCTCCCCTTCGGGATGTGGCGATGTCAGATGATACGCATCAGCAGAAACGCCATAGCCAATCAGCTCAGCCAGAATATTTGCTCCGCGTTTCTTCGCGTGCTCTAACTCTTCCACCATACAAACACCGGCTCCCTCTCCCATCACAAAGCCATCCCGACCTTGATCAAAGGGGCGTGACGCACTTTCGGGATCGTCATTGCGGGTGCTCAGAGCTTTCATGTTACCGAATCCGGACAGTCCCATCGGGCAGATAGTTGACTCCGAACCACCGGCAACAATCGCATCGGCATCGCCGAATTTGATGATTCGCCACGCTTCTCCAACACTGTGATTGGTGGTCGCGCAGGCGGTCACGATACACATGTTTGGCCCGCGCAAATCATAGTCCATGGATATCATCCCACTCGAGATGTTGGCAATCATCATTGGGATGGTGAAAGGCGACACTCGCGAAGGGCTTTTCTGAATACACTTGGCGTGCTGCGCTTCCAATGTCATCAGACCGCCAATCCCACTTCCCACCATCACACCGATTCGATTTCGGTCGAGTGAATCAAAATCCATCCCGGAATCCTCAATCGCCATAACTGAGGCAGCCATTGCCAATTGGGCAAAGCGGTCAGCGCGGCGAGCATCCTTGGGGTTCTTGAAATAAGGAGCCGCATCAAAGTCTTTCACTTCTGCGCCGATTTTGCATCCGTATTCGCTGGTATCCATGGACTCGATAAGTCCAACACCGCTTTTTCCGGCGACCAAATTCTCCCAAAAGGTGGTCAAATCATTTCCCACCGGGGAAATAACGCCCATGCCTGTAATTACCACTCTGCGATCCATATTTCTGTTCGGCAAATCTGCGATTCGTAGCGGCTAAACTGCCGTGCTCTCAGCGCATTGCAAGTATTTCTCCGCCCCCTAAATCTCGAGCACTTTTCCCCGCTCATTCATGGTACCACAACGGGGACACTCGGCCAGATCATTCTCTGACGGGTCCTCGAAAACATGGTCACAAATACTGCAGATAACGAAATACTTACGCCTCCTATGCTCGCGACCACGACGGAAAATCTCCGCCGCTACCCAGACGAAAAATACCCCACACAAAATGACCGCAAGGTAGATCGCAATAATACTTTCCAGCGAGACTCGAAACATAGGAATATCTCCTTTCCCAAGCTAGGGCGAACGCGGGAGAATTTCAATCCACCCCTTGTCACTCTCCGCCTTCTCAACGGGCTGAAACCGCAGCGTTGACTGAATTACGCGGGCAAAACCGGACTTTTCCTCCTCTGTAAGCCCGCCTCCCTCCGTTTGCGCAGTTTCGATCTGGCCATCCGCTGACACAGCGATATTCAGCCGCACTCCTGGAACTTCCCCTGCCGCCGCAAGGTAGTCATTCAATACAGACCATGGAGCAAGCCCCCGACTCTTTAGATTTCCGCTCAGTAAAAACAAGTTCTCAAATTTTTCGCCGTCTGCAAAACGGCTCGTGCTACTTGAGGAAATCCCGGGCGACTCAACAGGCGGCAGAAAGACAGGCTTCGCTTCCTGAAAGGTGGGCGTAAAACGAGCGGAGAAATCCTGTAGCCGCAGCCTCACATTCGCGTCACTGGATGGTGCCTGCAGATAAATCGACCGATCCTTTACCCTTTCCATCGCACTGCGAACCACCGGATTTCTCGAATCCAGAATTGTGATTCGCTCCGTCACCGGTTCGGCCCTTACCGGGTCAGGATAAACTACCTGGAACAGGTAAAAACTGGTTGTGTGAACCAGGGTGGAAAAAAGCAGAAACATGGCGAGATGCAGCGCTGTATTCCGTGGCTTCTTCCAGGAAAAGGTAAACGGAGGATCGTCGGAGCCGACATCTTGCTTCTTTTTCCGTTTTCCAAACAATCCCATTTCCTCTCCTACTGGTTCCGCTCTTCCTGCGTAGCAAAGGAAATCTCATAACCAAAACGAAATCCCAGTTGCGAAACCTGCATCACCACTCCGTAGCGGACTTCGCGATCGGCCAGAAGAATGATCTGGCGAGATCTCCCTGCACCGTCCTTCAATTGCTGCTCCAATTGCTCGATACTGACTTTCTCCTCGTTAAAATAAATGATCTCCTTTTCGCCGGGCACAATCGTGATGATATGTGATTGAAGAGCCGATGGCAGCTCAGATCCCGACTGAGGCAGCGCAACTGAGACGCCTGATTTCAAAACAAAGTTCGAGCCAAACAAAAAGAAAATCAGCAGGAGCATCACCACATCCATCAACGGCGAGATGTACAGAAAACCCGCTTTATTGGTGAGCGAAGATTGCAGTTTCACGACGATTCAACCAGCTTCGTTTTTCTATTCGAGATCAGAGCCTGTAGCTTGCTCATCCTCTTCATCCGGTCGGTCAGAACGGATCGGGATAATATCCGATGGCTCATTCCGCAAATCACAAATGGTATTCACGATCTCAATCCCGGCACTCTCCATGTCGTGCATCAGGGATTTCGCCAGCGAGCGGAGGTGGGAGAAAAATACGAATGCAGGGATTGCCACCATCAAACCCGCCGCGGAAGTGATAAGAGCTTCATAAACACCTTTTGAAATCTCGGCGACCGTTGCAAAGCCGCCTACAGCGTTAATTCGGACGAACGTATCGACCAGTCCCAGTACCGAACCAAGCATTCCAATCAACGGAGCGATGTAGGCTATCGATTGCAGAATCGAGAGGTGCTTTTCCAGTTTGGGAACTTCCAATTGCCCACTCTCCTGAACGATCTCTTTCAGCTCAGTCCGAGGTGCAGTGTAATTTCGAATCGCAGAATGAATGACACGTGCTGCGGGTCCGGGAGTCGCCTGCGCCTCTGATCTCGCTTCGGAATACGCCTTGTTCTTGATCAGATTTCGAAGACCAAATAGCAAGTCTCCCACATCAATCTTGGCTCTATGGAAGAAGAATAACCGTTCCAGGAAAATCGCAATAGCAATGACCGAGCAGCCGAGCAGCAGCCACATCAACGGTCCTCCTTTGGTAATTAAATCCATTTCCCTTCTTCAGGTAGAAATCCCCCGGTAATCCGTAGAGTAAACCCTGATCGGCCCATACATCAACCGGAACTTCCTGACTGGCTAGTCCAAATCAAACGAGTATTTTGGACCGGCAATCGGCGGTAATTCCTCTTCCTCCTCCACTGGATCGACGGCTTCCACTTCCGCTGTCGGCTCCTCAATCGGCGCCGTGATAGTAGCTTCCACTTCGGAAACTATTTCGTCATCGCTTTCATCTTCGACAACTTCAAAAGGGCTCTCCTCCTCTGAATCAGCATCAGGCTCTTCCACAATTTCAATCTCACCCCATCCATCGCCGGCATCGTTTTCCTCTTCCGTCACCGGTTGTTCAGAAATAAAGACCTCCGGCTCGGCCTCGACTTCTACGGGAACGTCTTCTTCAACCTCTTCGCTGACCTGTTCAGACTCAGGCTCTGCTTCGGCAGCCTCGGTTTCAACCGGCTGCGGAATCGGAATAGGAAGTGATTCCTCCTCAACCTCATCTTCCACCTCTACAATTTCCTCTTCGACCACTTCGAATGGAGAACGAAGAATTGCCTCGGGAGGAGCTCCTGCCAGTCCCTCATAAGAACGCTTCTGGGGCTGATTCTCTACAGCCGGTGGCGCCTCGACAAACTCTTCGATCACTTTTGCGGGACCAGTCTCTTCAGGCTCGGGCTCAGCGATTTCCTCTTCATCAACAACGGGTTCTGCCTCTTCCTCCGCAGTTACAGGCTCTGATTCTTTATCTGGAACAGAATCCAGTTTTTCCTCTTCTGTTTCCGTATCTTCCACCAAGATCTCTTCCAGTTCCGGCTCTTCTTCGATATCGAAAATCGGATCATCCAATGATTCTTCGATCTCATCGACTTCCGATGCAGACTCTGGTTCTTCCGGCTCGACGTCATCTAAGGCTTCGGCTTCAGAAGCTTCATCGGAAACCTCCTCCTCTACCGGCTCTTCCTCCAGCTCTTCTTCGACCTCCGGTTCCAATTCGATAACGGCTTCCCACTCAGCTTCTCCTTCAGGAAGTTCCTCTCCCTCTTCACGTAAATCGCTAATGTCATCCTCGGTCTCATCGACCGGACTGCCGATTGGTTCCTCGGGTTGAATATCCAATCCAGCTGCTGGATCAACCAACGCTTCGCCACCGTGCAGCATTCCGGAAATCTGTTTCGCCCGCTCTGCTTTCGGATCCAAAGAAACTTCCGGCTCCGGTTCGGGATCGACTACCTCCGCTTCTTCCTCGACAAGGTCCTCGACCTCCTCCTCAACAACAGGCTCCGGCTCTTCGACGACAGTTTCATCAACGGCAAAATCAGCGAGCAGTCCGGACAATTTTGCACGTACCGGGACAGCCTGCTGACGAACAATACCAGCAGGAACACCCGTTTCCGTAACTGCTACCAAAATAAACCGACCGAGCAAATCATGCAGATAAATCAGGCAATCTTCACTCTGGTGTAAACTCTCCAGCGCCCCCGGCTCACCCAATTCTCTCACCAGCGCCTTTACTGCGCCGCTCGCCCCCGCCACCAAAGCACTCAGCGTATCGACATCGACCTCATCTTCATTGGAAATTCCGGCTACCAATGAACCGCTTCTCTCCACAATCAAAACGGAATCGACTTCCGCCTCCTCAGCGAACTCTCGCAGAATTTCTTCAGCCTCTTCAGCCAGTTCGGTGGTAATTTGCAACTCAACAGCTGCAGTATGATCGTTTCCGTGCGGGTGACTCATGGGATACTGGGAACAAACCGGCACCCGGGAAAATCTCTTCCGCTAGGCACTGGCGACCGCTGCCGTGGCAGGAGCACCGGTATACCGGCTCCCTTTATCAGAAACGATCTCACTTCTCATAACGTGAGAAGCATGGAATTGTCTTAGCACAATTTGCGATACAAAGTCCAGCGTGGCAAACACTTGGTACCCACTTGTCGCACTGCTGAGAAACGTTGGAACACAGACTTCGAGACTCTCATCCATCTCGTAGGGCGCGACAGCATCAGGCAAATCCCTCTTATTGAACTGGAATGCCATCGGCACTTTATCCGGATCATAACCATTGGAAATCAATGATTTACGAAAATTACTCAACGCGACCTCATTAGCTTCCTGCCGATCTGGAGCGCTGTCCGCGACAAACACGACTCCGTCCACTCCGGCCAAAACAGTATCACGGGTTTGCTGATACACCTCCTGACCGGGAACGGTGTAGAGCTGAAATTTTGTCGTATAGCCCGCCACATCACCGGAATTAACCGCGAGAAAGTCGAAAAAGATCGTTCTCTCCCCCTCTGTCGCGATTGATACCAAGTTTCCCCGAAAGTGGGGATCCAACTTTTTGTAAATGTATTCAAGATTCGTGGTCTTGCCACTGCGCGGCGTGCCGCAATAGACGATCTTGAACTGTATCTCGCGCTTGTCGTGATGAAAAACTGCCATAGTAAGGGGGGGATCCGGATAAAAAATTTAGTCCTCGATCGAGTCGAGCGCTCTGGTTACCAGCATCAATTTCTCCCGCACTCCATCTTCGAAGCCGCCAGGTTCATGCAGAACCGTCAGAGTGGAACCGCCCTCACTGAAGAGACTCATGATTCCTTTGTCCGTGTGAATCGTAAAGGACTTCGCCTCGGGAATACCGGTGAGGGCAGCCAACTGCTTCACATTTTCGGCCATAGCACGGGCGTCATCTCCGATTTGCGTATCTTCATCCCGGGACGCTTGAAGAGCCTTAAAAGGATTGACCACAGCACAGGCACTGACACCCGGCATACACACAATCAAAGTGGCAATCTTCCGCAAAGTGAATTCTTCATTGGTTCCAAAGACTGCACGCAGCTCGACATCCTTGACGATTTCGTCGTCCATTGCTGCAGGAAAGGCAGACAGATCAATCTCCTCTTCGACAGCTACTTCCGGCACCGAGGCTGCAATTGGCTCAGCTTCTATCGGTTCGGGAGTCCCTACCACTTCTTCTTTCGGAGCAGCTTCCGGCGAAAGCGAATCAGCCTCAACAGTTGTATCCGGAGTAAAATCGAACGCCGGCGTGGCCGTTTCTTCCGCTACAGCAGTTTTTGGCTCTTCCACGGCTGCAGCCGGCTCCGGTTTCTCCTCCACGGGTTCAGTCACTGCCGCTGGCGGCTCCTCCACTGACGCAGGAACGATAAATCCACCTTCCTCTTGCGGGGCAGGTGCTACAGGCGGCTCTTCGGTGGCCGCTGGATTCGCAAATGCAGACGTGGCGACTGCTCCCGCAGAAGCGGCAGTCGCAGCAGCTGCAGCCGCAGCAAATCCTCCGTCATTCGCGCGCTCGACCGTGATATTTTCTACAGTTGGCCCGGCATTAGCATTCTCAGCTGGCTCAGGGGTCGACGGCATTTTCACGCTCAATTCAACGTTTTTGGCCAAACGAGGCTTTTCCTCTTCAGCTGGTGCTGTCTCCTCTGCCTCGACCGCCGTCTCATTCAGAGGTGGGAATGCACCGAAATCTACCTGAGCTTCTTCCTGCTTAGGAGACTCAGACTGCGCAGCAACTGGTGCGGAAAAAGCGGCTGGCTCCTGATTCGAGAAACCTTCTTCTTTCGGAGGGGAAAAGCCGGGGCCAAAAGCGCCGGCGGGCTCATCAGCTAGTGGAATCGCACCGATATCGGTAGCTGCCGGGGCGGGACTGCTGGACTCTTCAGGCGCAGACTGGGCCGGCGTATTTTCAATTGCTTCACCAAATCCAGTCGCGGCAGCAGGCTGCTCAGCCGGTGGTGAGTCAGCAGCTTGCGCTCCGAATGGATTCCCTGCTACAGGATCGTTCGCTGTTGGAGCCTCGAATCCCACCGTTGCCGGAGCCTCAGCCGGAGTTGAAAAACCGGGTTCCGCTGAAGCCGGCACGGCAAAACCTGTGTCAGCGGGTGCAGAGAATGCGGAGTCGGCTGATGGATTCTCCAAAGATGCGTCTTTCTCTGCCTGCTCGGAAAAAAGAGTGGAGAACCCCGGGCCCTGCTCAAACGGATTGCCCGCCTCGGATGGTGCAGCATCACCTGCATTGTTGAGAAACGGGTTTTTGCCGTCATCACTGGCAAGAAAGCCACTTGGTTCTTCCGGTTCCGGGAGATTTTCGAATCCAACCATGGGCGCCGCTTCAGGTTCAGCAGAAGGCTTCGACAAGTCAGCAGAAGGCTCTGCGAAAGGGTTAGCAGCTGCCGGCTCCGGTGCAGGAGCTTCCGGCATGGAAAAAGGATTGTCTTCAGCTGCTGGAGGTGGAGTCGCCTCCTGCATTCCTTGAGCGATCGGGTTTATTGGTGTCGCCGACTCTGCAAACCCTTGACGTGGCGTTGCTGGATCCGTTTGCGCACCAAATGGATTTGGCGACTCAGGTGATGCAGACGGGGAAGACTCCGGGAGAGGAGGAAAAGAACCGGCCGTTGGCTGTGGAGCAGGATTTGGTTCGAAATTCGATTCAGGTGCTGTCTCAGCTTCAGCGGAGAACGGGTTAGGTTGATCCAGAGCTTCCGGCATATCGGCTTTATCCATACCGCCCGGATTCAATGGACTGTTCACCGCATCGGCAAAAGGATTTCCACCCGGATCAGGCCCGGCAGACATGTCCATCGCACCAGCCTCTACGGCAGCCGAAACCGGAGGCATCTTCGGAGGCAACGTGACCAAAGAGTCATTCAAAGGTGTAATTTCAGCAGCAAACAGACCGGGACAGGCCCGGTAGATGTCGGAAAGTTTCACATCTCCTCCCTGTCCACTCACAGGAATCTGAACCGCCTGATCCATTGGCAGCGCCCCCTGAGCCGAAATCGCCGGAGGAATGAATGCCAAAAGCTCCTGTATGGTATACGGAGTCGATTCCGCAGGAGGATTTCCCGGCAACGGAGGCGGCTGGTTTCGGTCGGCTTCAAAGGCACTTCCGCCTAAACCGGGTTCCGTCTTTTTCGAATCGTCCTGAGAGAAAAGATTTCGAATGGAAAATGACATGGCTACGCAAACTGAGTGGAATTTCTTAGAAAACCAATATGATTATGAATTTTCTAATACGCGCAGATTAGAAGAGTAATTCCAAAATATCAAGAAAAATTTATAATTTAGATAACTAAAATAAAAACTCTTCCATTTTCCCGATTTGCCCGTGATCCCCCTGCGACCGGAGAACCACCCATTTACAAAATCAGCATCACCATGAGAACGATCAGCCCATTGTTGATAGCGTGGGCCACCATGGGAGCGATCAGCGAATCACGCCATTCGCGGAGCAGGCAAAATCCCACACCCATGGCCGACAGCGCAGGAATCGCAATCAATCCCTGAGGATGCAGGGCCGCAAAAATCACGCCGCCAAGTAACGCTGCCACCACAAATCGCGTTCTTTTGCGCAAATGGCGATGAAGAGCACCGCGGAACAAGGTTTCCTCCGCAAAAGGGGCAAATACAGCCGCCAGCAAAAAGCAGAGCAATTTCTCTTTCCATCCTCCTTGAACAATCCAACCAACAATGGGATGCATCTCCGGTTCCACTAATCGCACCGGTTCTTCTGCCTCTGCATCTTCTTCCCGCTCTCCCACCTCAACGGATTCTATCGGCTTCGTTGCACCCGAGTCATCAGACAGTTGGGAGACTTGCCCGGCCGCGAAAGCCAGAATCATGGTGAGAGTAATTCCCACTGCTGCCAGCGGAATGATCGACAAGTAACCCACGACCCCGGCCAGCAATTCGCGCCAGGTTCCTTTGCCCTTGGTCCAACCGATGGCTCCTCTCGTTTCCCGCCAGGTGTAGCCCCGAATCCGGGGCCAAAGTAGCGCCAGCACAATCGCTCCCGGATAATGGGCGAACGCCAACACACCGGGAAGAAACGACGTAACCACCTCACCGAAAACCATCACCGCCAGATAGATCGCAAAGCACTCCAGCATCACACCGGCCGGTGCCCGCTGTCGATCAAACTGCCGCCCCTCAGGCTTTCGCACTTTGCTTACAATGATCGACAACGCAATACAGCCGCCGATAAACAGTGCACCTATGAAAAACACCACACCGACCATACCAACTGCCATCATTCGAGAAGACTGGATCAGCGGCTCTGCCTCAGGAGAATCCAGCACCTCTCCGTTGGCCCCTTTTTCGGGAAAGAACTTGGCGAACCAACCCAGAGACTCCTCCAGAGATTGCCGCTCCTCAGTCGAAACTCCCTGATCAATTCCCTCACCCACCTTTTGTAAAAATTCCAGAGCCTGGGGCGAACCGCCATACTCCCGCTTTGCCTGCTTCAACACACGATCGACCTCTTTGCTGTCCTCCCCCTCTACAAACGAATGCAACAGAGCCACGGCCGCTTCCGTGTGGACACTCTTGCTGTGCATTTCCAGCTGGCGAATCGTTTCTGTCGCCTGCCTTTCATCTACAGACGCAGCAGCGACGACCATTTTCCCCTGCAGTTGAAACAAAGCCAATTGTCCCCAATCGGCAGATAAGACCTCCGATTTTTCACCACCCTCTGGATCAGGGGCAGCAGCAAGATAGCTTTCCAGAAAACGCGGAGCAATAGCCACAAACAAGACAGTAAAAATGATCAGCGGCCACGCCCACCATCCTGCTTTGCGGTCATTCGATTCTGTCTCTTGCAACATCTCCGCCGAACCTAGCACCGAATGCCCGATCCCTACAGGGAGAAACCTCTTTTACCAGCATCGCATTTCCCGGATTGCCGGAATCGTTTCCTCCCTCTACCCTTCTTTCATGAGCACAGGTATCCGACTTCTTTTGCCCCTGATACTTTTCGGCTTCCATTCCTTCGAAACCAAAGCAGACGACCGAAAACCCAATATGCTTTTTATCTCCATCGACGACCTGAACGACTGGATCGGCTGTATGGGCGGACACCCGCAAACGATCACGCCGAATTTTGATCGTCTGGCAGAAAGCGGAGTTTTGTTTACCAATGCCCATTGCCCCGGAGCCGCCTGCAATCCGTCGCGAACTGCCATCATGACCGGACGCTCCCCCCATCGATCCGGTCTCTATGAGAACGGCCAGAAGATGCGTGAAGTCCTGCCCGACGCCACTTTACTGCCTCAACACTTTCGCAATCATGGCTACCGCGCGGCAGGATCCGGCAAATTGCTTCACTACTTCATCGATGCCCGCTCGTGGGACGAATACTTTCCCGAAAAAGAAAAAGAGAACCCCTTTCCCTTTACCCTGTATCCCGAAAAACGCCCTGTCAGTTTACCGCGAGGCGGTCCGTGGCAATATGTTGAAACCGACTGGGCAGCGCTCAAGGCAACTGACGAAGAATTCGGCGGTGACTGGTTGGTGTCGAAATGGATTGGTGATGAGCTGACCCGCAAACAGGAAAAGCCCTTCTTCCTCGCCTGTGGTATCTATCGCCCCCACGAGCCCTGGTTTGTTCCGGAGAAATACTTCGAGCCCTTTCCGCTCGATTCGATTCAGCTTCCGCCCGGCTATCGCGAAGACGATCTCGATGATCTGCCTCCAGCAGGAAAGAAACGCGGACCCAATCGTTACTTCGCTCACATCCGCAATCATGGTCAGTGGAAACAGGCTATCCAGGGCTACCTCGCTTCGATTCACTTTGCCGACGCGATGCTCGGCCGCGTGCTGGATGCCCTCGAAAACGGCCCCCACCGCGACAACACCATTGTCGTGCTATGGAGTGATCACGGCTGGCATCTCGGGGAAAAGCAACATTGGCAAAAATTCACCGCCTGGCGCGCTGTCACCCGAGTGCCTCTGATGATTCGCGTGCCCGGTGAAAACATCTCAAGCAAATTACCCGATGGCACCAAAGCCGGCTCCGTCTGTGAGGCTCCGGTAAATTTACTCAGCCTTTATCCCACCCTCACCGAGCTGGCTGGCCTTCCTGCGAAAGAAGACAACGACGGGCCGAGCTTGGTTCCCCTTCTACAAAATGCGGAAGCCGAATGGCCCCATGTTTCTCTGACTCATCTGGGGCAACCCGAAAGCTACGGACTCAGCGCACACGACTGGCGCTACATTCATTACAAAGGCGGCGATGAAGAACTCTACGACATCCGCAACGATCCCTATGAATGGAACAACCTTGCTGCCGATCCGAAACATGCAGAAAAGCTTCAACAACTGCGGGACCGGGCACCGAAAAAGTTTGCCCCTCTGAAAAAAGCCAGCCTTCAGGCCCTGCCTCGATTGAAGTGGCACCCGCTCACCGAAAAGGCAACAGCTCCTGCCTCCGAACCCGATGGCAACCCATTCGATGCCTCGTTTCAAAACCTGAC
>JAHDCN010000022.1:0-3885 GCA_020629815.1 Verrucomicrobiota bacterium | reverse complement strand
GGCCTTATCTTGCGTCGAGAGATTCCTCGGCTCGCAAGCTCGCTCGGAATGACAATGAGCGCGTAGAGATTGGAGCAAAAGATGCGCACACGCAGGTAGATCATCTCCTCATCCCAAACAAATCCCACTCGACTCAGGCGCATTCTCCTTTTAGATTTCTCTCGAGCGCGGAATCCCGCAGCTCGTTTCCTGCCGCATGAATCCTCGGATCATTTCCAAGATCATGGGAATGCTCTTTCTTTTGATGAGTATTTCCATGGGCTCCTGTGCTCTGTATGGATGGGGCGTGCTTCAGTTTGGCGAGGCTTCGGCTCTGGAGGAATCGGGGTTTCGCGGGTTACTGGTCGGGACAGCCGTTTCCTTCATCCTCAGTATTGGTCTGCTGATCTACGGCTGGAAGGGCGGCTCGGATATTCTACGGCGCGACACGATGGTCATCGTCGGATTGAGCTGGATTCTTTCGCCGCTGATCGGAGCCATTCCGTTTGTTCTTTGTGATCCAGGCTTGCCACTGATCAAAGCAATCTTCGAATCGGTTTCCGGACTGACCACAACCGGTTCCACGGTGATGTCCGACATCGAAGCGTTCCCGAAATCCGTCTTGCTCTGGCGCTCGGTGTTGCAGTATCTCGGCGGTATCGGGATCGTTGTTTTGTTCATCGCCGTTTTTGCCTTCCTCGGCTTTAACAACCGCTCGTTAATTTCGAATGAATCGAGTCTAAACATTGCCGACTCCAAGTTTTCCCGGATTGCGGATACAGCAAAATTTCTGCTGATCATTTACCTGGTCCTGACCTTGCTCTGCGGCGGCGGACTCGTTCTGCTGGGCATGCCGGTATTTGAGGCGGTTTGCCATGCGATGACCACTATCGCGACGGGTGGGTTCAGTCCGAAAAATGCGAGCATTGGCCACTACGACAGCGTGCCAATCGAAGCCTTCATCTCTTTCTTTATGGTGCTGAGCAGCGTGAGTTTCATGCTCTACATATTCGCCTTTCGGAGAAACTTTAAACGCCTGAAGTTGGAAGAGGAGGCCAAGTGGTATTTGCTAATGCTGGTGCTGTGCATTCTCGCCATTGCCACCAACTTAAGTATGGCTGGCGAAGGGTATTCCTGGAGCGAAAGTTTTGTGGAAGTGTTCTTCAATATTGTTTCGATCAGCACAACCACTGGATATGCAGCAAGCGACTACGATCAGTGGCCGCTATTTTCCCGAATGGTGTTGATCATTCTGATGGTGATTGGTGGCTGCGCCGGCTCGACTGCGGGTGGCCTGAAAATGAACCGGGTGATTTTGTTTGCTAAACTTGCAGTCCGGGAACTGGTACTGACGTTTCGCCCGAACCAGGTGATTCGGGTGAACCTGAACGGAAAGTCTTCGGATAAGAACATCCACGCAAATATAACGATCCTAATTGCGCTCTCTTTTGTGCTCAGCGGCTTGTCCTGCGTGCTGGTCGCGCTGTTCGAGCCGGGCCTCGATTTGCTTACCGTTTTCGGCACAGTGATGGCGACGATTTTCAACACCGGCCCCGGCTTCGAAGGTGTCGGCCCAACCGATCACTTCGGCAATATGAGCAACCCGACACTGGTGCTTCTCTGCCTGCTGATGACCATTGGTCGTCTGGAATTTTTCGCGATTCTGGTGCTGTTTTTGCCACAGTTGTGGAAGCGGTATTGAGACCGGCTCAATACTCTCGATAGTCCCGCTGCATGAGTAGCTTCTGCGCCTCTTCGTCGCCGATGATTTGTTCCTGCTCTGCGTCCCACTTCAACTCACGCCCGAGCTTGGCCGATACCCAGCCAAGGTGTCCGGGTGTGATCGAGCGGTGACCGTTTTCGGCTGGAGCAGCGGCCTCTTTTCTGTTTTTTACACAGTCGACAAAATTTCGCTGATGCCCCGGTGAGGCATAGGCTTTCCAGGAACCGATTGCAAAATCATCCTTCAGCCAATCCGGATTGGAGGCATCGAGCTTGCCGCGAGTTACACGAAGCCAACCATTATCGCCAATCCATTTACAACCGCCTTGAGCCCGGGTGGAAATCATTCCAATCGCTCCATCCGGATAGCGGGACAGGATCTGGTAATCAATGGGAGTATCGTAGACATCAGTCTCCGGAAAGGACCAGCTGCGCGCTTTTACTGATTCCGGCCCACTGCTTTCATAGCCCATTCCCCAGTGGGCAATGTCATTGTGATGGCCAATCCAATCCATCAGCACACCGCCGCCATATTCGCTGTGTCCGCGCCACCAGCGATGATGACGAGCCCGCATGTAGGGAAGTTTTGCTCCGGGCCCACACCAAAGATCGTAATCGAGTCCCTTCGGAGGCTCGGTAACAGTCGAGTCGTTCTTTGGCTCTTTGTATCCGGAAGGCAGGCCAACTTCAAAGCCACTTAGTTTTCCCAAATGACCATTGCGAACAATCTCGACTGCTTTGCGAAACAGCTTGTCCGAACGTTGTTGGGACCCGACCTGGAAAACGGCCTTCTGCTTCGCCACTTCCCGATAGACTTCCTGCCCTTCGGCAAACAAATGAGTCACCGGTTTCTCACAATAGACGTCGATTCCTTTTTTCAAGGCCGCGAGAGTGACATGCGAGTGCCAATGATCGGGAGTCGCGACCATGACGGCATCGAGATCGTCCCGCTCCAGCAATTCGCGGAAATCAGAGTATGCCACGCAGTCTGTCGTGCCGTACGTTTTATCAACGATAGCTTTCGCCGGTTCGCGTCCCAGGGCTGCACCCTCTCCCCATTCGCGATCCCGGTAGTGAAGATCATGAACATCACAAACAGCCAGGCCCTGGACATCATCGTGATTCAAGAACGCTTTCATCACACCCGTCCCCTGAATGCCCATGCCAATGAAGGCCATATTGATCCGCTCGCTTGGTGCTGCTTTGCCCTGCCAGGAAGGAATAATCGTCGGAAACGCGAGGGCTGAGGTAGCCAGAAATTTTCTTCGGGAAGAATGAGTGGGCATAAGAAGATGCTCGTGCGGTGCGTCAAAAGGAACAAGTCCCGATGCGCGGTGCTCAGCGATCCATCCACTTGTCGATAACTTGAACCTCGGAACTGGTTAGCAAAGAAAGCAGCTCCCGCGGATTATCCGACACCAGCAGTTGCTGTCGCTGTTCCTCTTTCAGGAAGCGCTTTTCGCTCATTGTTTCGAGGAATGCGATCAGCTCGTCGAAATAGCCGTCGATATTTAACAGTCCGCAGGCTTTCCGATGAACATCCAGTTGGCTCCAGACAAACACTTCAATAATTTCCTCCAGCGTGCCAACGCCGCCAGGCATCGCGATGAAGCAATCCGAAAGCTCAGCCATTTTCGCCTTACGCTCGTGCATATTGGAAACCGTGATCAATTCGGTGAGTCCGGCATGAGCCACCTCTTTCTCAACCAAATGCCCGGGAATCACCCCGATCACATTTCCACCCGCCTCAAGCGCTGCATCCGCGACAGCACCCATCAGGCCGCAATTTCCACCGCCATAGATCAAGGTGTGCTTCTCTTCCGCCAGATAACGCCCAAGTTCAGTTGCCACTTCAAGAAAAATGGGATCGCTACCCGGGCTGGAACCGCAATATACGCAAACGTTTGCCATGGAGTAAACTGAGTTGCTATTGATCTAGCGTGCCTTCAGCGGGAACTTCGCGACATACTTGTCGCGGGTTTTCAGGTAGTAACAAATTGCTTCCACCGTCGCGTTCGCTGCCGCTTGTTTCACCTCTTCTCTTCGCGGTCCAAGCAACCAACGCTCGACATTCGGGTTGTCCATGAACTCGACTTCCAGCAATGCCACCGCGCTTTTGTATTGATGCGTATCCATTCGGGCGTAGCCGAGGAAACGATAGCCGTCGCGCAAGTGCCCGCCATC
>JAHDCN010000355.1 GCA_020629815.1 Verrucomicrobiota bacterium | reverse complement strand
GTATTTGCCCGTTGCTTTCCTTTCGGCATCGGGCAAACTAAACCCGCTTCTATGAGTTCCGAAACGCCGCTGCAAATTTATATCGATGGTGAGTTTTATCCCGAAGGGGAAGCCAAGGTCTCTGTGTTCGATCACGGACTGCTCTATGGTGATGGCGTTTTCGAAGGAATTCGTTTCTACTGCGATCGGGTTTTCCGCTTAGAGGAGCATATCGACCGGCTTTACGATTCGGCCAAGGCCATTCATCTTGAGATTCCGGCCACTCATGAGGAAATCTGCGAAGCGACTTTGGAGACGATTCGGAAAAACGACCTGCACGATGGCTACATCCGACTGGTGATTACCCGTGGCGTCGGCTCGCTTGGTCTGAGTCCTTATATCTGCGAAAAGCCCTCGATTATTATCATTGCCTCTTCGATTGCTCTGTATCCTAAGGAAAAATACGAGAAGGGACTGATTTTGGCGACCTGTGCGACCCGTCGTCCAACTCATGATTCCCTTTCGCCTTCGGTAAAATCCCTGAACTACCTGAGCAATATTATGGCCAAGGTGGAGGCAATTGCTGCCGGCGCGGAAGAAGGCGTGATGCTTAATTCGCAGGGGCTCGTAGCCGAATGCACGGGCGACAACGTATTTGTACTGAAAAACGGTGAAATCACGACTCCGCCGGTTTCGGCCGGAAGTTTGAACGGAATTACCCGGAAAGTAGTCATAGATTTAGCACGGGAGGCCGGATATACGCTGATCGAGCGTGATATCAGCCGATACGACATGTATACCGCTGATGAACTGTTCCTAACGGGCACGGCTGCAGAAGTGGTTCCGGTGTCAAAATACGACGAAAGGTTGATCGGAGACGGAAAACCGGGACCGGTAACCACTGAATTGATGAAAAAATTTAGAAAAATTGCAGAAACCACAGGTACTCCGATTTACTAACTGTGGTTCCTGTCGTAACCTTACAGTGGTAGTGGAGTGCCAAAAACAGCGGTTTTTTGCAGCCACTGCCCCCGATTTTGCATGAATTGTGACTCCTGCCATAACGAAACTGCGACAGTTTTCTACAGCCATCTGGCGGACGGGAAGCTGCAAAAGGTGAACCTCTGCAAAAGTTGTGCTGAGGAGAAGGGAGTCACCGACCCAACCGGATTTTCCCTGGCAGAATCTCTGGAAGGCATGGGTGAGAAAACCCAGACGGAAAAAACGGTTGTTGCCGACGAGTTGGTTTGCAACGCCTGCGGTTTCACCCAGCGGGACTTCAAAAAGACGGGCCGCTTCGGCTGTGCTGTTTGCTACCGCATTTTTGACGAAGGACTGGACGGTTTACTCGATGCGATGCACAAACACACTGAGCATCGAGGCAAGACACCGCAAAACCTGGTTAGTTTGGCTTCTGTTTTTGAGGAAAACCGGGTCGAGCAAGCGAACGAGTCGGAGGAACTTCCTCTGCTGGAGACCAGCGAAGAAGAGTCTCCCGAGCAAAAATTGGAGAATTTACGCGTTTCCCTGAAAGCTTCAGTGGAAGCGGAAGACTACGAAGAGGCAGCACGTCTGCGTGATGAGATTTCTCAACTGGAGTCTCAACTCGAAGAAAGCGCCTGATTCGAACCTGATTTTTCCCAAGTCTATTATGGCGATGCGGTTTTCAACCCTGCTGAAAAAGCAGGCAGACTGGATGCGGTCCACCGGACCGGAGAGCGAGATTGTGATCACTTCACGCGTGCGTCTGGCGCGCAACATGGTCGGACACCCCTTTCCCGGCTGGGCGGACAAAGAGGATCGATCCGAGATCATGACCGAAGTTCGTCCGGTGTTGGAGGAACTGCGGGAGATGAAAGATTCGTTTTCCGAGGAAATGACCCGCCTCACTGCGATTGAGAAGCAGGTTTTGGTGGAGCGCCACCTGATCAGCCGTGAACACGCTGCCAAGGGACCCGGATGCGCGACGGTGATGAACCGCAAGCAGACCATCAGCATTATGGTCAATGAAGAGGATCACCTGCGAATGCAGGCGATTCAGCCGGGTTTGCAGCTGCTTTCCGCCTATAAGTCGCTGGATACCATCGACTCTGAGCTGGAGAAAGAACTGCCGTATGCGTTCGACGATCAATATGGCTACCTCACCGCCTGTCCGACCAATCTAGGCACCGGAATGCGGGCTTCCGCAATGCTGCACCTGCCCGGCCTGGTATTGAGTGATGAGATCAACCAAACCATCCAGGGGGCGAATAAGATCGGACTCGCCGTGCGTGGATTGTATGGCGAAGGCACCGAAGCTCTGGCCAATTTGTTCCAAATTTCCAATCAGACCACGCTGGGTCTGAGCGAAGAGGAAGTGATCACTCACCTGAACCGGGTGATCGAGAAAATGATCGAGAACGAGCGTGATGCCCGGCTGAAGATGCTGGAGGACCGCCCGACCATGATCAAAGACCAGGTGGGCCGTGCCTATGCGGTGCTGAAATATGCTCACGTGATCACCTCCAAAGAGGCGCTGAATCACCTTTCGATGATTCGACTTGGCTGTGACCTCGGTTTCTTTTCCGAAGAGGAAAGAGAAGCGGTGAACGTGCTTTTGACCGAAATTCAGCCCGCCCATTTGCAAATTTCCGCAAAAAGAAAACTGACTCCCGAGGAGCGGGACGCTTTGCGGGCAGACATCATCCGGAAAACCTTAAAAAGTCTGACTGAACCTGATTTTAGCGTTATAGTGTTGGACCGCGACCCCAACGAAACTTCCGACCCCGACAACCTCGCCGACGACGCACATGAATAATTTCACTCCTCGAGCTCAACAAGTTCTCGCCCTCGCCAAAAAGGAGGCCGACCGTTTCAACCACAATTACGTGGGAACGGAGCACCTTCTTTTGGGACTGATCAAATTAGGTCAGGGAGTGGCGGTTAATGTTTTACAGAAAATGAATCTCGATCTGGAAACAGTCCGGATGGAGGTCGAAAAGCAGGTCGGCAACGGCCCGGATTCGAAGATGGTGGGGAACATTCCCTACACTCCGCGAGTGAAAAAGGTTCTCAATCTGGCCGGTAAAGAGGCGAAAACGCTGAATCACAGTTATGTGGGAACGGAGCACATCTTGCTGGGACTTTTGCGCGAAGGCGACGGTGTAGCTGCCCGCGTGCTGAAAACTTTGGAAGTGGATATCGAGCGTACCCGCCACGAAATCCTGCGCGAACTCGACCCGAATTTCTCCGGCGGAGAAGCGGGCGACGAAGATGTCGATTTCGAGGAAAGCATGGCCGGTGGCCGCAGTGGCAAAGGCGAAGGCAAGACTCCCGCTCTGAAAGCCTTTGGTCGCGACCTCACCGAGCTGGCGCAAAATGGTGACCTCGACCCCGTGATCGGTCGCGTTGAGGA
>JAHDCN010000354.1 GCA_020629815.1 Verrucomicrobiota bacterium | reverse complement strand
GAGAGCATGAAAACCGTCTGTGTCATAGCTGACACCCACCGGAAGCATCGGGGGGTGGAAATTCCCCCGTGTGATATCCTGATCCATTGCGGTGATTTTTGCACTTTTCGAAAAGAAGATCAGGAGACTCTGGAAGATGTGGATGATTGGTTTTCGAGCCTTGATGTGGAGCACATTCTTTGCATCGCGGGCAACCACGACTTTCCGCTGGAGCGGCGGGAGTTCTATTTTTCCCATGCTCGATATCTTGAGGACGAAGAGTGGGAAATAGACGGTTTGCGGTTTTACGGAACTCCTTGGTGTCCTGATCTGATGGGCTTTGCTTTCTATGGCAATGAAGCGGAATTGCAGACCAGATGGAAAGCGATTCCCACTGGAGTAGATGTGTTGATCACCCATACGCCTCCGCATGGTTATCTTGATTTGCCTACCTCAAGAACAGTCAATCTGGGGTGCCCACTGCTTCGCGAAGAGTTAGATCGTATTCGACCGCGGGTTCACGCTTTTGGTCATGTCCATGCGAGCTTCGGTAGTCAACAAACGGAGGACACCCTTTTCATCAATGCTGCCTTGGTCAAAGGCAGTAACCTTGAGCTGACGAATCCGCCGACTGTGTTTACCCTCGAGTGATTATTTCGCGTTGGGAAGGGTGACGTTTTCCACACGCAATTGGGCACGCAGGAATTTCACTTTTTCCGGCGGGCCGGGGACGATGATCGTGGCTTTGTTCCAGCGGAAGGAACTGAGCTTCATTTCCACATTTGAGTCAAAGGGAAGCAAGGTATTGGTCCAGGTTTGCAGCCTTTCCGCAAACGCCTGGGAGCTTTCGGTTGGGTCTCGCTTCGGCACCATTTCGCCATAGTCACCAATCAGGCGGCATTGGTTGATGGTGAAGCCATAGGGGTTGCCGATCTCGATATGTAGACGGGTGCCACTCGCCGAAGGCTCTGCCTTTTTCACTGAAATCAGGAACGCTCCGTAGTCGGTCTTCAACACAGAAGCGGCTCCGGAATCGACGACAATATGGCCGTGCTGGGAACCTCCTGCGGAGGCCTCTTTGCGTTCGAGGTGAGCATTCTCGATCATCATTTCGAAGCGAATCAATTCCAGTTGCTCGCGTGAGTCGGCTTCAACTTGAATATCGAATGGTGTCCAGGATTCGGGCTCCAGAGTTTTCGTCACAGTGGCCTCAAAAGGGGACAAAGTGCGTTGCCATTCTTCGATCTTCTTGTTGTAGATCGAATACTCTTCACCGTCTTTCAGTTGAGGGATGCCACCACCGTGATCGCCGCGCAGGGTGAACTGTTGCACCGCCAGAGCCATCGGGTTTCCGATATTCAGATGCACCGAATACTTTCCACTGGCGACATCGAGATCAATTCCTTCGATACGAACCAGGAATGTTCCATGATCAGTGGGAAGTGGCGTATGGCCGTTCAGATTCGGTCGCAGATAGGCCATGTTGTCGCCGGATTTTTGCGCCGCGGCAATCCGGTTCACCGAGTCCTGCAAATCGTTGAGCCGTTGATCGACGCTGCCGGAGGCAGCAGGTGCATCACCGACTTTTGCCTCCGCTGCTTCGACCCGGTCGGCGAGTGTGTTCACTTCGTCGCGTGTATTGGAACGGACCTCTCGAAGTTCAGCTTCAAGGCGGTCTACCCGTTCCTGCATATCTTTGTTGCAAGAGCAGAGGATAAAAGCGGAAGCGCAAATCAGGGAAAGTTGGCGACAATTCATGGACACGAGAGGCGCTACTTTACACCGTTTGCCCTTCGCCGAAAAGCGCGAAAGAAGGCCTAAGACCATCTCACCTGCTTTCTGAGCTGGCTTAGCGTTTTCCTAGAACAGTTGGCGCTGAGGCGATGCCACTGTTGCTCACACTTCGGATTGCGATCTCGGCGGGTGTGCCGGAAATTTTGTAACTGCTTTGTCCTCCTGGAATCATGCGATGTGTTTTCCAAGAGCCACTCTTGCTGTCGCGGGATTGTACGATTCGCCAGCGAATATCGTCGGCTGCCTGAAACTGAAGGCTGACTCCTCCTTCCACCATTACCGGAGCCGTATAACTCGGGGTCGGGGCCTTTGATCCGAGCCACGGACTGGCTGGAGGAATCGCAGCGGAGGCATAGGTGCTGCCGAGTTTGCTGGCAAGTCCGCCTTTGTTCTTTTTGATTGCTTCGAAGCTCCAGTGGACGTGACCGGTGCCTGTGCGATTGGGTGCATACTTTCGAGTCGCATCAATTTGGCGGGTGATCTCGGAAGCCGGTCTGCCGGGGTCGGCTGAGCTGTTGATTCGACTGGATGCGATGCCCGGCCAAAGATGGCGCCCTTGTTTGTTCTCTCCAGCCCACCAGCGAATCAGGGTGGTGAAACTGTGTGGCTTGTCATCGATTCGCCAATAAAGCTGCGGGGAAAAATAATCGATCCAGCCATTGTTCAGCCATTTCCGGGAGTCGGCAGAGATGTGGTCGTAGGCATCGAGGTCTGCCTCAATGCTGGCCGGAACACCGGGGCGCCAGATACCGAAGGGGCTGACTCCCACTTTCACCCAGGGCTTTGCACTCTTCACTGATTTGTAGAGCGAGGAAACGAAGGTATCCATGTGGTTTCGGCGCCAATCGCGTTGGCTGAGTCGGCCGCCGCGCATCTTGTATTTTTTGTAGGAAGAGGAGTCGTCAAATTGATCGACCATGCGGCCATTCACCTTTTTCGGGTAAGGGTAGAAGTAGTCATCGATGTGGATGCCATCGACATTGTATCGTTTGGTAACGTCCAGCATCACCGAGATCGCCCGCTCCCGTACGTAATCGGAGGAGGGATTGGCCCAGGTTTGGGTGCCGGCGCGCAGCATCAGAGAAGAGTGTGTCCGGGAAATGTGCCGACTCGATTTGCTCGACTTGTCGCTGGCGCTGGCCCGAAATGGATTGAACCAGGCGTGCAGTTCGAGGCCTCGCTTGTGAGCTTCGGAAATCGCAAACTCCAGAGGATCGTAACCGTCCGACGGGGCACGCCCCATTTGTCCGGTCAACCAATAGGACCAGGGCTCGGTATTGGATTTATAAAGAGCATCGCACTCGGTGCGCACCTGCAGGACGATGGCATTCAAGCCATTGCGGGCAGAGGTATCAAGAATGCTGATCATCTCGGAGCGCTGTTGCCCGGCGGAAAGTCCCGGGCGGGATGGCCAGTCAATATTGTGAACGGTAGCAACCCAGGCTGCCCGGAATTCACGGGTCGGCTCCGGCGGCTTGGAATTCACCGGTGCATACTCAGCTACAGCAGCAGTTCCTAGTGCGCTGAAAATCAAAACGGGGAGGAGGGTGTTCCGCAAAATTTTCATAAATTTCAACTTTTCTAAACTTTGTCCCATTCCTTACG
>JAHDCN010000353.1:2105-3403 GCA_020629815.1 Verrucomicrobiota bacterium | reverse complement strand
ACTTCGTAGCCGATCACTTTACTGGAAAACGAAGTGTTCGACCATTTCTTCACTGGATAAATAAAGCCGCCGGCTTCGGCCGTCAGCTGAATGCCGCTTTTCCGGCCAAATCCAAACTGGTCCATATAAAAATGGAACAGGTGCTTGTTCAGCGGACGCGAAACCATGTAGGCACCGATGTTGGAAGACTTGGCCAACACCATTTCGGCGGAAAGCGTGCCATACTCGTGGTGATCCTTCATCACGAAGCCTTCCATATCGTATTCGCCCATGTGGCAATTGATCGGTGTCGTTGGAGTGGCCAGACCTTTGTCGAAAGCACCGGCAAAACCGACAATCTTGAAAGTTGATCCGGGCTGATACAAATCGGTAACCGCGATATTACGACGCACGCCTTTTCTGGATTCCAGGTCAAAATGCGGCCGGTTCGCCATGGCCAGAATCTCACCCGTTGCCGGTTTCATCCAGATCGCCGTGACCTTCTCCGGAGTGTAGGTTTCCATCACCCGGTTAAGTTCCTCTTCGACCATCGACTGCAGGCTCATGTCGACGGTGAGGTAAATATCATCCCCAGGAACCGGAGCCACACTGATGCCCCGATAGGCATGAATTTCCCGGCGCTGACGGTCCCGCTCACAGTAGCGAAAACCGGGCTTTCCGCTCATCGCTTCATCGAAAGTCTTTTCCACTCCCTCTTTGCCCTGACCGTTGGCATCGACATAGCCAATCACCTGAGTGAGCGAGAGCGGACTTGGATAGAACCGGCGCTCGCCCTTCTTCAGGTAAAGTCCGTCGATCGCTTTGTCGCGCAGAATGGTGCGGATCTCTTTGGCAAAATCATCCTCCAGATTGCGGGCCAAAATCAGTTCCCCTGAACTTTTGTCGCGCAACATCCGGCCCAGCTCGTGCTTCGGAATGCGCAGCGGTTGAGCCAGTGAATCGACCACATACTCGCGGTAGCGGGACTGAATTTCCTTCGCCAGATATTTCTTACGAATCGTTCCGCTCGAAGTCTTTTCCTTTTTCGCCAACCCACGACGGGCAATAATCGGATCCTTCAGGTGAACGTAGTCCACGACCAGATTGTAGACCGTTTGATTCCGCGCCAGCAGCTCGCCGTTGCGATCAAAAATACGACCACGCTGCGCAGGCAGCGTTTCCTTGAACTCATAACGCAGGCGCGCCGCCTCCGTGAGCTTGGCTCCGTGTTGCAACTCGATCCAGATCAGCCGGAAGGTCAGTGCACTAAGAGTCACCACCAGCGCAACGCAGGCCCAGATCAGTCGGTTTTTCAGGCT
>JAHDCN010000353.1:0-2005 GCA_020629815.1 Verrucomicrobiota bacterium | reverse complement strand
TACCGATTCTGCTTTTCCATAAATCGACTACTGCGTTGCCTACTAGCCGTCCAGTTTCACTGCGACCCGCAGCTTGGCACTGCGAGCCCGGGCATTGGATTTCACTTCGTTTTCAGTCGGCTGAATGGCACGACGAGTCGGAAGCCTCAAAGAAAAATCAGCATTCGGCTTTGGCTCTGGATACTCCGGCTTGTTAATAAAAGGGGTGCTGCGATGGCGAAGAAAACGCTTCACCATGCGGTCTTCGAGAGAATGAAAAGTAATCACGGCAAGGACTCCACCCGGAGCCAACACATCAATCGCCTTCTCCAAACCAGCTTCCAAAACTTCGAGCTCACGGTTTACCGCAATGCGCAGTGCCTGAAACACCTTCGTCGCCGGGTGACGCTTGCCTTTCTTACGAATCACACTCGCCACCACATCTGCCAACTGGGATGTGGTTTCGATCTCTTTTTCCTGACGCGCCGAAACAACCGCCGCTGCCACTTTGCGGGAAGCATGCTCCTCACCGTAGTTGTAAAAGATATTGGCCAAACTCTCTTCATCGAGATCATTCACCAGATCGCGGGCAGTTACATCTCCATCCGCATCCATACGCATATCGAGCGGCCCATCCTGACGAAAAGAAAATCCCCGCTCCGCCCGATCCAGTTGGCGTGATGAAACGCCAAGATCGAGAAGCACGCCATCCATCGCGCCCAGGTCCAACTCGCCGAGAAGCTGATCCATATTCGCGAAATTTCCCTTCACCGGCAGAAAACTGTCACCGAAACGAGCCAACCGCCGGGTCGCGTAATCGAGCGCTTCCTGATCCTGATCCGCTCCAATCACGTGAGCTCCATTTTCCAAAATCATTTCCGAATGACCACCGCCACCCAGCGTGCCATCAAAGATCTGTTTGCCGCGCAAAGGCTGCAACGCATGTAAGACTTCTGCGGCCAAAACCGACTCATGATAAAAATCCATTTTCTCAGCTACTCCCCTGATTCCAGTTGGTCCCGACAGCCCTGGGTGCGCATGTCCTGCCAACGGCAACAGGTTCATGTCCTTGGCACGAGGGGTATTCAGCGGGATATCAGTAACTCCGTGGTGATATTGTTCCGCAATTTCCAGCCAGGGCTTGATCGAGATAATCATCGTATAATTTCAGCTCCTCAGTATTATTCCTATTAAGATTCTGGGAAATCTCATTTTCTAATTTAGAAAAACCATAAATTAGAACATCTTACGCAATTTATTATATTCTCCTAAAGTATCTTTAATCAAGATAAAAAGTTAACATAACTAAAATAATTTCCATAATTCCGGACGGGCTTTTTGGGTTTTTGTGCACCCTTCTTACGAAATTCGTGATAAAAACTGGAGCTGGTGAAAAGGGGAAACGGGCACCCTTGCCGTTGCAGAGCCCTATCAGCTGGCAAGATCCCCCCAACCCATTCCCGCCCGGCAACTCCCCTGCACGCTTGATCCCAATACCGCTTCATGGTCCAATTGTTTTCATGAAGCCCGCTCTCATCATTACGCTCTACCTTTTCATCTGCCCTTTTTTCGCAACTCAGGCAGCAGACGAGGCCGATTCCAAGCAAAAGAAAGAGATCATCACCGTCGATCGGGAAGACAGACAGATCCATGGCTGGAACGTCCGAATCGACAAACGCCTCCTACCCGGCGGAAAATTTCACGAAAAATTCGGCAAGACCGCAGTGGATCTGCTGCAGGCCGACCTGACCCGGATCACGATCATTGTTCCGGAAAAACAACTGAAGCAGCTACAAAAAGTCGTCATCGTCGTTGATGAACATCCGAAACTCAAAGGGGCTCAATACCATCCCTCAAAGAAATGGCTGATCGACAACGGCTACGAAGCCTCTATGGCCAAATGCGTCCATGTATCCCGCGCTTCCACTTACGCCAATCCCGATCACGCCTTCGTCCAGCCGAGCATGATGATCCACGAGCTGGCCCACGCCTTTCACGATCAGGTTCTCGGATTCGAATTCGAGCC
>JAHDCN010000352.1 GCA_020629815.1 Verrucomicrobiota bacterium | reverse complement strand
TTGTCGCAGCGACCGCCGAAGAAAATCTCGTCAAGGTTGTCAGGAATGTTGGTGGCGGCGCTTGTCGAGAACTCCTGCTTGCCGTTGAGATACACCGAGACGCTTTCGCCTTTTCTCACGAAGACCAGGTGATTCCAGGTCCAGCGTTCGATGACTGACGCTCCGGCAGTTCGTCGGCTATCGGCATCGCCATGGAAGAACACCAAGTTGCCGGCGTTACCACTGCTGCCGCCAATGCCGAGGTGATCGCCTTCATCGCCCAAGGCATGATTCCTTCCGCGAGAAAAAATCCAACCGGTTTCTTCGCGTCCGCTGTTGGGCATGCCGTTCCAGAACCAGAGGGAGATCGTGTAGTCATTCTTCAGTCCCGGAATACGACTGTGCATCCGCTGGCCGGCAAAGTGGACACTACGGTTTCTTTGCGGTGCTGTGGCAAACAGATCATTGCGTGGTCCATCGAGGTAAAACAGGCAGGTCGGCTCATAGACCGCATCGAGATGATTCGGAGAGGCATCGACCGCGCGTGGACCATTGAACTCATCCATGCGCCAGTGAGCTCGGGGTTTCAGTTTCAGGATCGCTTCGGGAAGTTTGCCGCCGGTGGAGGAGTGGCCTTTGCGTGGCATACCGCTGAGCTGCTCGAGCAACTGAATCGATGCCTCAGTGATCTTAGGTTCTGCCAGCACTTCGAGCCCGGCAGATCGGGCCGCCCAGGTGTTGTAGCCACCGAGGAGATGTTGCTCTGGCGGTGGAATGTAGCCGTCGCCACCGTTGGCTAGCTCGATCACCATATTGTGGGGCAGGGGACTGGCAGCTTTTACTTTCAGGCCGGTGATGGCGTAGGTTTCATTCGGCGTCGTCGTGATGCCGATCTTGTCGCCGATCCGCAATCCCTGGACCACGATCTCGGTTTTCTTCCGCTCGTGGAGAATGATCTGTTCGCGGGCGTAGACTTCGGGTTGGGTCTTCACAGGTCGGTCTCCGACTTCCTCCATCACCTTTTGCGCCCACTCCAATCTTTGCTTGTCCGGAACGCGGTAGTCCAGAGTCATCCGGGTCTCGGCCATATCAATCGACTCTGGAATTTCGTAGGAGATCTCTCCGTAGCTTTTCATCGCCAGGTCGAGCAACTCATTGGTGTATTGATCAATGGGCAATTTGTCGTTTCGGTCTTCCGGTTCCTGGGAATAATCGCGACGCCAGATGTCTCCGCTGCATCCGTGAGAAAGAAGGGCGACGAAATCCTGTTTTCCCTCCGGGGCTTTGGCCAAAATGCGTTCTTTCATGCCATCGCAAAACCGGCCGAAGTAGTCAGCTCCAATCGCTTTGTCGCCGAAGTAGTGCATGGAAAAATTCGCCAGAACACTGATCGGTCGTCCCTCGACGGATTGAATCGAAATCAGACCAAGATCGGGGTCTTCCGGTCCCGATTCTCCTGTTACCGATTCCCAATTGTTCGCCGCATGCATATTGGCGCGAACCGTCAGATTGCCGAAGGGATCTTCGCGCACGAAACCCGGACGAATCACCCAGCGGCGCAGGGCCGTGTAGTCACCTGCATCGATTTTTCCGTAGCCTACCTGAGCCGGTTCCAAATTCTTCAGAGGAGCGACCACCGCATCGACCAGCTTCTTTTTCAAAAACACGACGTAGGCAGGATCGGCGTCGGTTCCGAGTGCACCCATGCAAGAGGGCGCGGAGTGCGTGTGAGTTGCGGAGATGAGGATTCGATCGATCGGAACTCCTGTTTTCTCTGATGCAATTTTTTTCGATTCATCGAGAAGAGGTCGAGGCATCATGCAACTGTCGACCACGATGATAACGATCTTTTGATCTCCATCGGAAAGGGCCAGACAACGGGCCTGGACCGGATTGTCAACCGTATCGACACTGCGGCTGGTCATACTGCCATTCACCAGAACCGGGAGCTTCTTCGGCGTGACATCGACAATGGCGGCTCCTGCTTGAAATTCGGCGTTGGCCAAAATGGGTACGAGACAAAGAGCGACGAGAAGAGCGGCCTGCTTCATGCGAGAAGAATGAAGAGAATAGAGCTCCAGCTCAAGGTTTTGGCCAGCGTAGTTGCGTGTTATTCGAGAGTAGTAGCACAGATACTCTTGTCTGTGGAGTAACAGGCAGGAGTGCCTGTTCTACAATCGGAATTCTCCCGAATTCCGCTACAGGAATCACTTCAAAGGATTCTCAAACCACACCACATTCTGGCTGAAGTGGCCGGCGATCAGGACGTCGAGGTCGCCGTCGCCATCCATGTCGATCGTGCGGGTGTCGTAGGAGCCCTGATCTTTTCCGATCACATTTTTGGTGAAATTGCCTTTGCCGTCATTGGCATACCAGGCAGCGACGCCGTCGGCGGCGAGACCGCAGGTGACGAGATCGGGATCGCCGTCGGCATCCAGATCGGCGATGGCGAGGCTGTGTGGATTGACGATTTCTTGGTCGATTTCGATCAACTCAAAATCCGGTGCTTTGAACCAGAGAATGCCTTCGCCGTGCCCACGTGTGGCGGCGAAGTCGAGTTGGCCATCGCCGTCTAAGTCGTGAGGGATGATATTGGTCGCGCCGACCTGATCTTCAGCGAGCAGGTGTTTCTTCCAAGGCGTCGATCCATCTTTTGGTTGCTCCCACCATGCGAACCACTGGCCTCCGGGAAATTTCTCTCCGCCTTTTGCCGCACACGAAATGTCGGGCTTGCCGTCACCATTCACATCACCGATGCCGGTGTAGTGATTTCCACCTGGAGCATCGCGATCCCCAAACACGTGGCGAATCCAGCTTTTCGCTTCGTGTGGTTTGGGCGGAATTTTCTGCCAGGTTAAGGAATTCGGGAAAGGCTTGTCGTCACCGGCGCGACCGGAGTTTGCGATCAGGTCGAGCTTTCCATCGCCATCCACGTCGCCAGTGATCAGGCAGTGGGTGCCGTGAATTTCGTCATCGATTGTTCGAAACTTCCAAGCACCACTCAGTGGATCATCGTCGGGACATTCCAGCCAGAAGACGGTTTGGTTCGATCCGCAAAAATCAATATCGCCGTCGCCATCGACATCCATGCCAACGCCGTGAATACATCCTTTGCCGACCCGGCGCTCCGAATCGCCGGGGCCAAAGCGATGCAAGATCACGCGCTGTTTCCAATCCGGCCCGACAATCATCCAGGCCTTGCCGGCAAAGGTAGTGATCACATCCATGTGGCCATCCTGATTCCAATCGGCTGCAATGGCGACGTTGATACTGCCCGTGGTTGGGCTTTTGGGAACGATGATGTGCTTTTTCCAGTCGGCTTGGGCAAGGGAGGTCGAGGTAAGTAGGAAAAGCAAGAGTAGTCTCCTCATAGAAAATGCGATTCTGTTGGGTTTACGAAACCGATTGTAGCACAGGCACTCCTGCCTGTG